>JBEBGP010000318.1:0-1585 GCA_040081045.1 Candidatus Nitrotoga sp. | reverse complement strand
CGCTGATAGGTGCCGCAGCGACAAATATTCGTCATCGCCACATCGATATCTGCGTTGCTCGGGCGCGGGTTCTTCGCCAGCAGCGCCGTCGCCGCCATGATTTGTCCCGATTGGCAATAGCCGCACTGCGGCACGTCGATTTGCTTCCACGCCTGTTGGACCGGATGCGAAGCATTAGCCGACAAACCTTCAATCGTGGTGATGCGGTCGCTTTCCTTCACGGCAGACAGCGGCATGGCGCAGGAACGAACGACATCGCCGTTGATATGCACCGAGCAGGCGCCGCACTGCGCAATGCCGCAACCGAATTTGGTGCCGGTTAATCCAACGTGTTCACGTATGACCCACAGCAGCGGCGTATCCGCCTCTGCCTGCACATCATGCGTCTTGCCATTGATATTTAGTTTTGCCATGATTTTCCTCCTGCGGTTGATGTAATAATTCGTGAATCGTGAAGGGTTAAACGCAAATAGCGACGCGTAGCATAGCGCATCCCGCATCCGCTTGCCTGCTGAAGTTACGCTTTATCCTGGCGATTCAGCAGCTCCACGCTCACCCCGTCCGGCGCGTTAATAAAAGCCAGTTGGGTGGTGGGATTGAATTGGGTGGGCTCCACGCTGAATTGCACTCCCTTGCCCTTGAGTCCCGCGCAAAATGCATCAAAATCGCCTCGGACTCTCACGCCAAAATGATCAACCCCCCACTCCAGGCCGGATCTATCGTCTGTCAATTCGCCGGGACGCTCACCGCGCACAATCAGCATGGCGCCACCGCCGATTTCCACATAAACCTGCGGCGCGCCTTTCACGGTTACGTTGCGCACGATGTCGGCCCCAAGCTTATCGACATACCAGTTGGCGGCAGCCTGCGGGTCTTTGCTAATCAGATGGACATGGTCAAATGTAATATTGGGATTGGGCATGGTGGTTTCCTGAATTGAACAATCGGTGGACGCTGCTTCGCAGGCAAACGGGAGCGGAAATTGTAGCTGCACTAGCGACACTCTGCTGCGCCCATGCAGAGAAAATTATAACCATTTGTTTTTATTATGTTTTTTATTTTTACATCCATAGCATTTAGCGCACCAAGCGTGGCAAGCGGAACACCGTCGGCCGATTGCCGCAACAGCACGCCTTGTGCTACGTTTGCAGTTCCCGCCTTGCAGAAAAATTCACAATCCGGACCACGAGGTTTACACCATGAATCACCCCGCAGAAGCCGCCGCAACCCAGGTTCAAGCCCTTCCCCTGTCGCGCATCACCGTGCTCGATCTCACGCTGGCCCGTGCAGGCCCGACGTGCGTGCGCCACCTCGCGGACTGGGGCGCCAATATTATTCGCATTGAGCCGCCCGATACCGGCGGCGAAGATGTGTCCGGCAAACGCGACGGTTTTGATTTTCAGAATCTGCACCGCAACAAAAAGTTCTTGCAGCTCAATCTGAAAACACCCGAAGGCCACGCGGCCTTCATGAAGCTGGCGGAAAAAGCCGATGTGGTGATCCTCGTCGACCGCCTCGACCGCGTTCCCGAGGCCGTCGTCATCGCACAGAGAACCCGTGCGATCGCCATGCAAAGCATCGGCGT
>JBEBGP010000298.1:0-1592 GCA_040081045.1 Candidatus Nitrotoga sp. | reverse complement strand
CTACGCGACGTTGCGCACGCATACTTTTGGGATTGATGGCACGCGTTTCATCGACCAGCGCGCCGCCGCAGTCGCCATATACGCCGCTGGTACTGATGTAAATGAAGCGATTGGGTGGGTGGTTGCTTTGTGATAATGCACTGAGCAGGTTTCGTGTTCGGGTATCACCTGGGCCGTCACCGGGGGGGGGTGCCAAGTGCAGCACAGTGTTGGCAATTCCTGCAATGCGCTGCAAGCTGGTTTTATCATCCAGATCGCCCAGTATGGGCGCAACTTTCAGCGCGCGTAATTTTTCAAAATATTGTTTGTTCCGCACCAGGGCATGAACCTTGTAGCGGTGTGTCAGTAAAGGTATGGCCCGCAAGGCGATGTCGCCGCAGCCAACAATCAGGATTCGTATCATGTTGCGATTATGCGTTAAAATCTGCGTTTTGCGTATGTACTGAATTGAAATCATGCCTTTTAATATCGTAATCAAGCCCAGCAATCACAGCTTTTCCATGGAAGGCGATGAAACTATATTGGAGGCAGGTTTGCATCACGGTTATACCTTGCCTTATAGCTGCCGTGACGGGGTATGCGGAACATGCAAGGGTCGTGTTTTAGAGGGCACGGTGATCTACGGCAAGCATCAGGAGAGCACGCTAACGGAAGCCGAAAAAGCTTTGGGTATGGCTTTATTCTGCCGCGCCCGTCCAACTTCCAATTTGATTATTGAGAGCCGTGAAGTCAGTGCGGTGAAGGATATTCCGGTTAAAACTTTGCCTTGTCGCGTACAAAAATTACAACGGTTGGCAGAAGATGTGATGGTGATTTTTTTACAGCTGCCAGCCAATGAGCGATTGCTATTTTTGGCTGGACAATATATCGACATTTTGCAAAAAAACGCTGCACCACGCAGCTTTTCTCTGGCCAATGCGCCACATGATGATGAATTTTTAGAGTTGCATGTGCGGAATATTGCCGGGGGCGAGTTTACGCAACATATATTCACCCAAATGAAAGAACGTGATATTTTGCGCTTGAAAGGACCGCTCGGAACCTTTTTCCTGCGTGAAGATAGCAACAAGCCTATTTTGTTTGTGGCCAGCGGTACGGGTTTTGCGCCGATAAAATCCATTATCGAACATGCGCTGCATATTGGGATAAAACGTTCCATGCATTTTTATTGGGGGGTGCGCAAACTCAGCGACTTATACATGCTGGATAGGGCGCAAGAGTGGGAAAAATCAGGTATTCAATTTACGCCCGTATTGTCAGATTCGCTTCCATCAGACAATTGGCGGGGCAGGACAGGCTTCGTACACGAGGCTGTGCTGGCGGATTACAGTGATTTAAGTGCCTATCAAGTGTATGCCTGCGGCTCGCCTGTGGTAGTGACGGCAGCACACCGCGATTTTACCAGGCTGCAACACTTACCCGAAGATGAGTTTTTTTCAGATGCCTTTACATTTGCTCCAAAAATAGAAAAATAACCCCGTTTATGCGGCGATGCAGGGCTTGGATAAAAGCACGGCGCAGTTGACACTACCCCCGGCTGCACCCGATACTTCGCGGGTCTCATTCATTAAGGTTTTTCGCTTTGGACGAGT
>JBEBGP010000018.1:0-6473 GCA_040081045.1 Candidatus Nitrotoga sp. | reverse complement strand
AACCCATCCATACCGGGCATCATCAGATCACGCAGGATCAGGTCATAGCGGTGTTTGCGGTGCAGCTCGCAGACTGCATAGGGATCTATCGTCGACGTAATGCAAGCATAGTCGGCTTCGCGCAGCATTTCCTCGAGCAGTAGCACATTGGATTGTTGATCGTCAACGATCAAAATGTTGGCGTTAAGAATTTCTTGTTTGCTGATCATCGTATTTTTCCGGTTTGTTTGTGTTGAATCATTTAGGGAACCTCTGATAATCCAGTTTCAGAAGCTTTTAGCGCATCGTCCAGCGCGTTCATAAATTCATTGACCTTGATTGGTTTGGTGAGATAGCGGAAGAATCCGGCTTCCAGCCCTTTTTCAATATCGCGCAGCATGGCATTGGCACTCAGGGCAATCACCGGGATGTGTGCCGTTGACGGATCTTCGCGCAGGATTTTCAGCGCCTGAATACCACTGATGCCGGGCAGATTGATGTCCATCAAAATTACGTCCGGCAGATGGGCACGCGCCAGCGTTACGCCGAGATTGCCGTCGCGCGCGCTCAGCATGCTTATATGTGGAATGCCCTGAATTATTTGCTCGACCAGCATCAGGTTGGCCGGATTGTCCTCCACATAGAGCAGGGTGCGCCGCGCCGCGTTATTCGGGGCTTCGTTTTCCAAGGCTTGCGACGCAAGTTCTGCAGGTGTGGTATTGTCAGCGGCAGGTTGTAGCGAAAAGTCGCGCATCAATTCAATCCAGAATTTGCTGCCCACGCCGACGGTGCTCTCCACACCGATGGTGCCACCCATCAGTTCGACCAGTTGCTTGGTGACCACCAGGCCGATGCCAGTGCCTTCTTCGCTGCCGGACTCTTGACCGAGACGATTGAACGGCTGAAAGAGCTGCACCAGCTTTTCCGGAGGCAGACCGAACCCGCTGTCCTTGATGCTGATGCGTATGTGTTCCGGGGTGCTGGTGCACTTCACTTCGACCGTTCCGTGCTGACGGTTGTATTTGATCGCATTGGACAGCAGGTTGATCAACACCTGTTTGACCCGGGTTCGATCGGCATGGGCGAACCAGGTACTGTCGAATGGCAGAAAGATGATATGGATGTCGTGTTGTTGCGCCTGCGATTCGGTCATGGCCTTGCATTCGTGCATGACATCGGTCAGTGACACCTGTTCGCGCGACAGTGATAGTTTGCCGGATTCGATCACCGCCAGGTCGAGAATTTCGTTGATTAGTTCCAGCAGATACCATCCTGCCTTGGTAATTTGGTGCAGCCTGACAATCTGTGCCGCCGTTGGCGCTGGTGATCCGCTCTCCAGCAACTGGGCGAAGCCGAGGATGGCATTGAGCGGGGTGCGCAGCTCATGGCTCATTTTGGAAAGAAAAGCCGATTTCGCGAGATTGGCTTTTTCTGCCACGAAGCGGGCGCTCTCCAGTTCGACATTCTTATCCTGCAGCACTTGATCCAGGCGTTTTTGTTCAGTGATGTCGCGTGCGGCAACAAACACGCCCTGTAGTTTGCCGTCAGCATTGTAGAAGGTGGCCGCGCTATAGGATACCACCGTTTCCTTTCCGCTCTTGGCGTGCGCAGTAAGCTCGTAATCGCTTACCTTCTTTTCGCTCAACACCTGCATGATGCCCGCTTCGGCTCGCTCCGGATCGGTGAAATAATTCTTGAACGGCGTGCCTATCAGCTCCTCTCGCGCACGACCGGTAAGCTCCATCATCTGTTGGTTAATGTCGGTAATGATTCCGGACGGATCGGTGGTCATCAGCGCGTCGATGTTGGATTCGATGAGGGAACGTGTATAGAACTGCTGATCGCGCAAGGTCTGCTGCACTGCATATTCCCCTGTGACATCGCGGAACACCAGCACGGCGCCGATCACATGGCCGTCGCGGTCGCGTATCGGTGCGCAACTGTCGGCGATATCGCATTCGCTGCCATCGCGTGCAATCAGTACGGTGTGGTTGGCCAAGCCCTGTATCGTGCCATGCGCCAGGGTTTCCATGACCGGAATGGTGGTGGGCAGCCGGGTTTCCTTGTTGATGACGCAAAAAACCTCTTCAACCGGGCGATCGGCAGCTTGTGCCTGCGTCCAGCCGATGAGCTGCTCGGCAAGGGGGTTCAGGAGTGCCACACGCCCTTCGGCATCGGTGGTTATCACGGCATCACCGATCGAATTGAGCGTAACGGCAAGTTTTTCCTCGCTGATCTGCAGAGTGGCGTTAGTCTGTTGCAGTTGTTTATGCGTCTCCTCCTGAATCTTGAGCAAACGCTGTTGTTCGGCTTCAACCTGCTTGCGTGCGGTGTTGTCGGTGCCTATCAGCAGGTAGCCGATGATGGCTTTTTGATCGTTGCGCAGCGCGGTGACCGATACCACTGCCGGGAAGCGGCTGCCATCTTTGCGGATGTAGGTCAGCTCGTAAATGTCCTCGATACCGCGTGAGGCATTGAACACCAATGCCTCGAAGCCCGGTGTGATCTTTGTGTTGAGCTCGACGCTCAATGCTTCGGCGCGCGCAATTACTTCATGAGGGTCGGAGATGTCCGCCGGTGTGATCTTGTTCATCACATCGGCGGCGGCGTAGCCCAGCATGCGTTCCGCGCCGACGTTGAAGATCTGGATCACGCCCTTGGCATCGGTGGCGATACTCGAAAAGTTGGCGCTGTTGAAAATCGCGCTCTGTAATGGTGCCGCCTTGTATAGCGCGTCTTTGCTTCTCTGTAAAGCGGTGACGGTCTCCCGCAACTTTTTGTTGGTTTCCTCCTGAATTTTGAGCAAATGCTGTGTTTCGAGATGAACCAGATTTTTGATACGCTGCTGTGATTCCCGATAGATCAACCAAGCGAAGGCAAATGAAAACATCAGTGCAAGCAGGCTGGTGGCAACGATGAGGGTAAACAGTTGGTGCATGCTGGTCTGGAACTCTGCTTCGCGCTGCGTCAGTACGCCTTCCTCTATCCGAATAACGCCGCTTATCTCCACACGTATCGCATCCATCAACCGCCTGCCCTGATCACTGCGTACGCTCGTCAGCGCGGCGGTCACGTTACGGTTGCGGCGCAGTTCGATGGCCTTCGACATATGCGCCAATTTGGCATCCACCAATGGGGCCAGTGCGTTCAGATGTTTCTGGGCAGCACTGACCAAGGTGATCCGACGCAGCTCTATCAACTGCCCATTGATGTGATCGCGCACCGCGAAATACGGCTCCAGAAAATCCTTGTCACCGGTCAACAAATAGCCGTGCTGACTGGCTTCGGCATCTCTCAATGCAGACAGTAGATTGTTCGCGCCGTCCAATACAGCGTGGGTATGTTTGCGCACGGCGGCAGCTTCTTCGATCTGGCTGTAATTCCAGAACGATGCCGTCACTATTAGCACTATTAGTGTAATCAGCAGCCCCGTTCCGGCAAGCCAGCCAACGATTTTATGAGTATCTTTCATGATAGCTTCGTCCTAACGTAGCGCCATTGCTATGAATAACTTTGGAATCGATATTGCGTGAGCGATATCACTCTTGCTTATACGCTTATCCCGCATAAAAGTATTTTTTTGTGGCAGATGTTGGTGATGCAGCAATTTTTTAAAATTGTAGTCCTTAAGATCATCATAGTCCTCAAGATTGCTGCTCTCCGTGCGTTACCGCACGTAAGGCAGAGATTTTATGCGGGGGGGCGATTACGCACATCCTTCAGCAAACGATCGAATTCATTTTTGACCACCACATAACATTCACACGTGCGAACTTCCAACCCTAGCCGCTTGAGCACGGTGATGTGCCCACGGCGGTAACTGATCAAACCAGCGCGTTGTAAATTTCCGGCAGCTTCGGTTATGGCTTCGCGACGTACACCGAGCATACTGGCAATCAATTCTTGTGTCATGGTCAATTCATCCGAAGACAATCGATCAAGGGTGGACAACAGCCATCGACAGAGCTGTTGCTCTATCGAATGGTGTCGATTGCAGGCAGCCGTTTGCGCTATCTGAGTAATTAAAGCTTGGGTGTAGCGCAGCATTAAATTATGCAATACGCTCGCACGGTATCCATTGGCGCGATTGAATTCTGCCATTATTATCGCTGTTTTCAGGCGATAGCCATTACCCGCAGTTTGCACCGTAGCACGGCTGAGTGTGGTATTCCCGCCCATAAAAAGTGATATGCCGAGTACTCCCTCATTACCCACACCTGCTATTTCGGACGACGCGCCATCTTCCATAATATAGCTTAGGGATAAGATTGCGGTGGTGGGAAAGTACACGTGAGTCAATTGGCTGCCAGATTCACAAAGGACTTCTCCAAGGGGCATTGCGATCAGCTCCAGATGGGGGGAGAGAGACGCTAGTATTTCCGCGGGCAGTGCGGCGAGCAGATGGTTTTGACAGAGTGAGAGGGGCGTTGCCATCGGCATATAATATTAGTTGGGCATGTAGCCCCCTCGCTATTGAGTAGCACCTGAAAAGTAGTAAGGTTGGAGCATTGTTGCACACGATGGTGTCTCCCGCCCATAACATTATGCAAAATGCACTGCCTCATTCCTTGCCGCCGTGCATATTTGCTGTGTTGCCCTATGGGCGGCTATCTCGTGACGATACTATACTAGGCCCCCCTAAATAAAACTCACAGCTAATTTAATGTGTGACCTTTCTATGCTGTTGGCCATAAAAAAGGCAGGGTCGCCCCTGCCTTTTCTGAAATCTCAGAAAATTATTTCTTTTCTGGTGTTTCTTTCTCCTTTTTCTCCATTTCTTTATGCTTATCGCACTTCATTTTCATGTCGCCCTTCATTTCTTTATGCTTATCGCATTTATCCATTTCTTCATGTTTGGCATCATGTTTGGCTCCATGCTTGGCCTCCTCGGCAACAGCAGCAAAAGAAATAACGACAACAAACAGTGCGGCAATTAGTGTAGATAACAGTTTCATTTAAGCTCCATTCAATATTATTAAGGTTAGAATTGGGCGTTATAACCAGTCATCTGGCCAGCATCACCCTCTCATCAAACTAACTCCTACATGTGCTACATAAAAATGTAATGTCTGTAGGGTCGGGAGGAGGACTCGAACTAACACATTGTCTCCAGTACCGGATTTTGAGTCCGGCGCGTCTATCAATTCCACCATCCCGGCTGAGTTGTTGCGGATTATCCGTTAAACACCGGGGTACTTCAAGAGCTAGTATCGAATTAACTCAAATTAAAAGTTACCCAAGGTGGTCGTCAAAAGGGTTCATTGCCTCAAGTTAAAGGTTCAATTGAAATGAGATGGTCGGGGCGAGAGGATTCGAACCTCCGACCACTTGGCCCCCAGCCAAGTACGCTACCAGGCTGCGCTACGCCCCGAAGACAGCGATTGCATCAACCGCAAAAAACGCGGTGACTGTGTTGCTCGAACAGCTTCTTGCTAAGAATATGGAGGCGGAGGTCGGAATCGAACCGGCGTACACGGCTTTGCAGGCCGCTGCATGACCACTCTGCCACTCCGCCATACTACATCCGCCAAGCTGTATATTATAAACGCGGGATAGCGAAAACCAGAACAGTAAAAATCAAACAGTAAAAAATTAAGGGAAAGCATCCTGCTTCCCCATAAATTGGAGCGGGAAACGAGACTCGAACTCGCGACCTCAACCTTGGCAAGGTTGCGCTCTACCAACTGAGCTATTCCCGCAAAAAATGAAGTCCGCATTATAGGCATATTGCCGCATGTGTCAAGGCAAAGCGCGCTGCGCAAGGCCACGCCTTGATTGGCGGTTTGTTGATTATTATTCGTGGGGGCTGAAGGAAAACGTTATGCAACCCATTATAATGAGCTTTGATACGAATAAATTTACACAATGGAAAGCTCAATGACACAAGCAATCAGTACTGAAGTTTTATTGGAAAAATACGCCGAGGCAGACGAAAAATCTATCCGTGATGTGCGCCGTCGTGTGGCGCGCGGTCTGGTAAAAGCTGAAAAGCCGGCGCAGCGCACACACTGGGAAGAGGCTTTTTTTCTCGCGCAGGAAAACGGTTTCATTCCTGCCGGGCGCATCAATTCAGCAGCCGGATTAAAAAATCAGGCGACTCTGATTAATTGTTTCGTGCAGCCAGTGGGCGACTCCATCTCCGGGGTCAGCGATGGCAGGCCTGGCATTTACGACGCGTTGCAACAAGCCGCTGAAACCATGCGGCGCGGTGGCGGGGTCGGTTATGATTTTTCGTCTATCCGTCCCGAAGGTGCGCAGGTGAAGGGCACGAACTCCCGCGCCAGCGGGCCGATCTCTTATATGCGTGTGTTTGATCGTTCGTGCGAGACGGTGGAATCGGCCGGTGCGCGGCGTGGCGCGCAGATGGGCGTGTTGCGCTGCGATCATCCCGACATTGAAAAATTTATTCATGCCAAGGATCAGGGCGATTTACGCAATTTCAATATTTCGGTCGGCGTAACCGATGCCTTGATGCAAGCGCTGGAAAAAAACCA
>JBEBGP010000358.1:0-6551 GCA_040081045.1 Candidatus Nitrotoga sp. | reverse complement strand
GTATTTTTACCGCTGACACGCTGCAACAGGCGCTGACTTTACGCCAGAATTTGCCCCCGGGCGCGTGGCTGGTCACTCCGCAAGGGCATTTGATTGGCGCGCACAGTGTGCTGTTCCATGCGCCGGATAATCAGGTGCATGGGGTGCTGGCGCGGCAACGCGAAATTGAACGGCTGCAACAGATTGTGCAACAGCAACAAATGGAATTGCAAAAGAGCAAACTCCTGGCGACACAATCCGAAGAAAATTTTCACCTGATTGAAAATCAAATTATGCCGCTGCGCTCAGCGGGTAGTGAGTTACAGCAACGTCAACACGGCGTGCAAGTGCAAATCTTAAAACTGACACAGGCGAACGAACGCAGCCGCGAGCGTGCCGAACAAATTGCCACCGAGTTGCAGGAATTGGCCGATCAAATTGCTGTGGAGCAACGGCAGCGGAGTGAGGCGGAAGAGCGCATGGAAATATTACGCGAGCAAGCTGTGGCACTGGAAGTACAAGCCGAGCAGACGCGGCAGGAAACGGCAACGCGGGATGCCGCTTTACGTCAGCATCGTGAGCGCGCACAAAAAGCGCAGCAGGAATTGCAGGAAGCGCGTTTTTTTTTCAAAACCTGCACCGAAAAAATTTCCGATCTTACGCAAAATTTACAACAACTTGGCTTGATGTTGGCGCAGCTTGAACAGACTTTGCTCACCAGCAAAAACGAATTAACTCAAACTGACGGCGAGGCTGATAAAGCACTTCTACAAACCGCGTTGTCGCAGCGCCAAGGCCGCGAGCAAAATCTGGCCGAGGCGCGTAATGCGCTGGAGCAGGCGACGGGCGGGTTAAATCAATTAGAGCAGGAGCGGATGGGGTGCGAGCAGAAATTACATCCCCTGCGTGAAAAATTAAATGAGCTCACGCTTAAAGAACAAGAAGCCCGTTTACAATTTGAGCACTGGGCAAGCCAATTAAGTGGCATGGATGAAACGCCGTTATTGGCATTGCTCCAACCCGAAAGTGGCAAACCTGGCGACAATAAACCTGCCGACTTGCAAAATGAGCTCACTCGTTTGAACGATGTGATCACTGCGCTGGGCGCAGTGAATCTTGCCGCGCTGGAAGAATTGCAGACCGCACAGGCGCGCAGCACGTATCTGGAAGCGCAGGCAAAAGATTTGAATGATGCAATGGACACTCTGGAGAGTGCGATTCGCCGCATAGATAAAGAATCGCGCGAGTTATTGATGGCCACGTATAACGAAGTGAATCAGCATTTGGGAGAAATATTTCCCGTGCTGTTTGCAGGTGGCGAGGCGCGGTTGGTATTAACTGGCGAAGAAATCCTAGACAGCGGTGTGCAGGTTATGGCGCAACCACCGGGTAAGAAAAATTCTTCCATACATCTTCTGTCCGGAGGCGAGAAAGCACTCACCGCTATTGCGCTGGTATTTTCTTTATTTAAGTTGAACCCCGCTCCATTTTGTCTGCTGGATGAAGTGGATGCGCCGCTGGATGATACCAACACGGAAAGATTGTGTAAGCTAATTGGGCGCATGTCGCAACAAACACAATTTGTCTTCATTAGCCACAATAAGATCACTATGGAACTGGCGCAGCAATTAGTGGGGGTGACCATGCAGGAACAAGGCGTATCGCATGTGGTTGCGGTGGACATTGAAGAAGCGATGCGGATGAGCGAACCCAATGCGGTTGCCGCCTAGATTGTGCTTAGCATGACTTGTTGGGGTGCGCTCAAATGCCCTATACAAAAACCGCCCGCAAATTCAGTTCAACAATCAAACTGATTAGGGCATAATGCCGGCACGTTTGGTGGCAATAAATTTGTTCTACAACTCGTAAAGTGGAGCAAGTAAAGAAAATTATGAACGCAATGCTTAAATTTTTTTAAAGGTCATTTGAATACGGCTCACCAGTTTGTAAAACATTTGAATTCATTTCCATGACCACGTCTGTCACTTCAGCCCCGGTTGTTCCTGCTCCAGTTGCTGTTAATTCTGCGTATTTCAATATCGACCATAACCGGGAATTAGTACTGAAATTTTTTACTTCGTACTATAAGATGCATATAAATTCTGGCAAGCTGATGGATGAAGTGCCCCAATTTTTTCTGGTTAAACCCGATGTTCTGGGGGATACAAGTTTTGTAACGCGCAGCTCTGACAAATTAATCATGAACGATTGCCTGGTTCATACACAAGAACGCAATGGTTATGTTGGTGTGATTAAACATCGCAATCCGAAGCTGCAATATTGTTGGTTGGAATTTATACAGATGCCATTCATGCTGGGTGATCCGGTCAGTGAAAACAATAAAGCACAGTTTTTTTATTTATTAAGCCAGTTTGTTGAATACTCCCAACTGAATCCCCAAATGTATGGCGACTTAATGGCGGAGATTGATTCAGATAAAGACCTGTCTTTGATGATCATGGATATCCTTAAAATTGGCGAGGAAATTAATCCGTTATTACAAACCTATAAAATAGAGCAGTTGGTTGCGATTAATCCCGACTGGCCACCGCATGAAGTTAAAAAAATGCTGGAGTCGCTTAAAGGCAGTGACATGAAGTGGTGTGAAGTGTTTTATGAGTGCATCACGTACGTAATGGGTCGTAAAGCTATATTCTAACAACCACTTTAATTTATCCTGTGCAGCATTTTGTCACCTGTTCTTCCCGTTTTCAGTTTCACAAAGTGTTATTAAGTGCCAGTATTTTGTTTTTTCGTTAAATTTTGTCGAGGCCATTTCATTATGCGAATTATTCAGAAAGCATTCACCTTCGACGATGTCCTGCTGCTCCCCGCTCATTCCAATGTACTGCCGCGTGATGTTGGTTTGGGCACACAACTCACCCGCAATATCCGTTTAAATATTCCTTTGCTCTCTGCGGCAATGGATACCGTCACCGAAGCACGCTTGGCTATTGTGCTGGCACAGGAAGGCGGCTTGGGCATCGTACATAAAAATATGACGGCTAAATTACAGGCGCTGGAAGTTGCCAAGGTAAAACGTTTTGAGAGCGGTGTGGTAAAAGACCCGATTACCGTTACGCCGGGAATGACCGTGCGTGATGTGTTGAATCTGACACGCCAGCATAAAATTTCCGGCCTGCCCGTGGTACAGGGAAAATTGGTGGTAGGTATCGTGACCAACCGTGATTTGAGATTTGAAAATAATCTTGATCAGCCCGTACAAAACATCATGACCTCGCGTGAACGGCTGGTAACTGTGCTGGAAAATGCCAGCCGCGAAGAGGCGCGCAACTTGATGCACAAACATCGTATCGAGCGTGTGCTGGTGGTGAATGCCGCATTTGAGCTGTGTGGTTTGATTACCGTTAAGGATATCCTAAAATCCAGCGAACATCCGCAAGCCTGCAAAGATGAGCAGGGGCGCTTGCGTGTCGGTGCGGCAATCGGCGTGGGAGAGGGCACCGAAGAACGCGCCGGCTTATTGGTTGAAGCGGGCGTGGATGTATTGGTTGTAGATACTGCGCACGGTCACGCACAGGGCGTGCTTAATCGTGTGCGCTGGGTCAAGAAAAATTTTCCAAATGTGGATGTGATTGGTGGAAATATTGCGACGGCTGCGGCTGCGCTGGCGTTGGCAGAACACGGTGCAGATGGCGTGAAAGTCGGTATCGGTCCGGGTTCGATTTGCACCACACGCATGGTGGCGGGTGTGGGGGTGCCGCAAATTACCGCTATTCAAAATGTTGCGGATGCTTTGCAGGGATCAGGCGTACCGTTGGTTGCTGATGGTGGCGTGCGTTATTCCGGTGACATAGCCAAAGCACTGGCCGCAGGCGCACATGCGGTGATGCTGGGCGGTCTATTTGCGGGCACAGAAGAGGCGCCCGGCGAGGTGGAATTATTCCAGGGACGCTCGTATAAATCTTATCGCGGCATGGGTAGTTTGGGCGCGATGCAACAGGGTTCCAGCGACCGATATTTTCAGGATGCCGAAAGCAACCAGGATAAATTGGTCCCCGAAGGTGTGGAAGGTCGCGTGCCTTACAAAGGTAGTGTACTGGCGGTGATTCACCAGCTCATGGGCGGCGTGCGTGCCAGCATGGGTTATCTCGGCTGTCCCGATATTTCTACTATGCACACCAAGGCTGAATTCGCGCAAATTACATCCGCCGGGGTGCGCGAATCGCATGTGCATGATGTGCAGATCACAAAAGAAGCGCCAAATTATCACGTTGATTAAATGCTGCGGAAAGGGGGAAGAGAGAAGGGTAAACCCGGAGTATCTTCGCTCTTGAGCGCCAAAGGCGCAATCTCTTCCCCCTTCATCCTTCCCGGGTTTTAACCATGCACAAGAAAATCCTCATTCTCGATTTCGGTTCGCAATACACGCAACTCATCGCAAGGCGTGTGCGCGAAGCAAAAGTTTACTGCGAGTTGCATCCACACGATGTCGGCGATGAATTTATTCGGGCCTTTCAAGCGGACGGCATCATACTTTCCGGCGGCCCCAACTCTGTCACGGAAGGCGACACGCCGCGTGCACCGCAAATAGTATTTGAACTGGGCGTACCGGTGTTGGGCATTTGCTATGGAATGCAAACCATGGCGGCTCAACTTGGCGGTGCGGTCGAGAACGGTCTGGTGCGGGAATTTGGCTACGCGGAAGTTCGCGCGCGCGGACACAGCAAATTGTTTTTAAACATCCAAGATCGCATCAATAGCACTGGATACGGATTGCTCGATGTGTGGATGAGTCATGGTGATAAAGTTACCAGACTGCCCGCAGGATTCATTGTCATCGCATCGAACGAAACCACGCCGATTGCTGGCATGGCCGATGAAGTGCGCCGTTTCTACGCTGTGCAATTTCATCCGGAAGTAACCCACACCCCGCAGGGGAAAGCGCTGCTAAGCCGTTTTGTGCACGATATCTGCGGCTGCGGACAGGATTGGAATATGCCGGATTACATTGGCGAAGCGGTAGAGAAAATTCGCCTGCAAGTTGGGAAAGAAGAAGTAATTTTGGGATTGTCCGGTGGTGTGGATTCCTCGGTTGCGGCGGCGTTATTGCACCGCGCCGTCGGCACACAACTGACCTGTGTGTTTGTTGATAACGGCCTGTTGCGATTGAATGAAGCGCAGCAGGTGATGGAAACGTTCGGTAAAAATCTGGGCGTGAAAGTCATCCATGTCAACGCCAAAGCAGAATTCATGCTGCACTTAACGGGCGTGACTGACCCGGAGAAAAAGCGCAAAATCATCGGGCGTGAATTTGTCGAAGTATTTCAGCGCGAAGCCGCAAAAATGCCCAAGGCAAAATGGCTGGCGCAAGGCACTATCTACCCTGACGTAATCGAATCTGCCGGTGCGAAATCAAAGAAGGCGCACACCATCAAGTCACATCATAACGTGGGCGGCCTGCCGGACACCCTGCACTTGAAATTGCTCGAACCGTTACGCGAATTATTCAAGGATGAGGTGCGCGAACTCGGCGTGGCACTGGGCTTGCCGCATGACATGGTATATCGCCACCCGTTTCCCGGCCCCGGTTTGGGTGTGCGTATATTGGGCGAAGTCAAACAGGAATATGCCGACCTGCTACGCCGTGCCGATGCTATTTTTATTGAAGAACTGCGCGCCACAAAAGATGAAAACGGCATCTCATGGTACGCAAAAACCGCACAGGCATTTGTGGTATTCCTGCCGATAAAATCTGTCGGTGTGATGGGCGACGGACGCACATACGAATGGGTGGTCGCCCTGCGTGCCGTGCAAACACAGGACTTCATGACCGCACACTGGGCTGAGCTACCCTATGCACTGCTGGGAAAAGTCTCCAATCGCATCATCAACGAGGTGCGCGGCATCAACCGTGTGGTCTATGATGTTTCCGGCAAGCCGCCCGCAACCATTGAGTGGGAGTAGGAGATGCATTGTTGATTTCCGATAAACAGAAGCACAAGGCGGCATCAATGAGGCGGCAGTACGTGGGCGTTTCGCCCAAGAAACAACTTGAATAATTCTTTGCCCCTCTGACACCTCTCGCAGCATGATCCATATATTTTGCCACCCAAAGCGAATGAAACACTTCGGATTGCCGCGAAATCCTGCTAACCTTGCCGACAATTATTTTTCCCCTGAATCTTGTTTTTCCCCTTATGTAACATTGAAACTGCCATGCAAAATTATTTAAAACGCATCCTTACCGCGCGTGTTTACGACGTGGCTATCGAGAGTCCATTGGAATGTGCGCCGGGCTTGTCGGCTCGCACGGGCAATAATATGCTGCTCAAACGCGAAGGCTCGCAGCCCGTGTTTTCATTCAAACTGCGCGGAGCGTATAACAAAATGGCACAGTTGACAGCGGCACAGCTTAAACGCGGGGTGATCGCCGCATCGGCGGGCAATCACGCGCAGGGCGTGGCTTTGGCGGCACAGAAACTGGGCTGCAAAGCGGTGATCGTAATGCCTACCACCACGCCACAAATCAAGGTGAGCGCAGCGCTTGGTCGCGGTGCAAAAGTCATTTTGTTTGGTGATTCGTATTCGGACGCATATGAGCACGCGCT
>JBEBGP010000233.1:0-6554 GCA_040081045.1 Candidatus Nitrotoga sp. | reverse complement strand
TAACGATCCATATGGCGCGCCACCACATTGAGTGTATTAACCCCAATGCTGCCCGTAGAACCCAGTATGGTGAGATTCTGAACTTTATTCATACATATTTTTAGTGCTCATATATATCTTTGCAATAACAATACCCCTGCCGTGATTGGCAAGGTGGAGGTCAGCGCATCAATTCTATCCAATAAGCCGCCATGACCGGGTAACATTGTGCCACTATCTTTTACGCCAGCCTGCCGCTTGATAGCGGATTCAAATAAATCGCCGATAACTGCAAAACCGACAATAATCCAAATCGCCAGAAACAAAATGCCCGGGTACATTTGCTGCGAGGCAGGCAACCAGTTTGCCCAGATTAAAATCAGCACATACAGCGAAACGCCAAACAATGCACCGCCCACGCCTTCCCAGGTTTTCCCGGGGCTGATGCCGGGTGCAAGTTTGTGCCTGCCAAATTTGCGTCCCGTAAAATACGCGGAAATATCTGCTACCCACACAATGCTCATGACACATAGTAGCAACCAGGGGTTTTGTAAACGCAAATCTACCATCGCCAGGCCTGCAGGAATCAGCAACACCCAGCCGGTCAACGCCAGCAACAAGGGTTGCCGCACTTGCCAACCGCCTATCATCCAGGCCGGAACGATCAATACCCACAACCCAACAGCCAGCGCATAAAGAATCAGATGCAGAAATTCGGAATATGCGGGGTGGAAAATGTTGATCCAGACCACGGCCAGCATGAGCAATAGGCTCAAGCATAAATAAATATAGGTACCCGAACCGGAATACTTGGCCAGCCGCGCCCATTCATACAGGGCGACCAGCACCATACCGATCATCAGTCCAACCCATGGCAAGTCTGGCATGTAGAATAACGCGCCCAGAAATCCCGCCAATAAGATGATGGCTGTAATAACGCGCTGCTTAAGCATCTACCTGCCGTTCAGATGCTGGCTGCGCTGTTTGCTTGTGTAGTTGATCGCTGGTACGGCCAAACCTGCGCTCACGCGCCTGATAAGATTGAATAGCCAAATTCAAAGCTGCCGCATCGAAAGCCGGCCATAAGGTATCTGTAAAATACAGTTCGGTATAAGCCAATTGCCACAACAAAAAATTGCTGACGCGCTCTTCGCCGCCGGTGCGAATAAACAAATCCGGCTCCGGCGCATAGTGCATGGAGAGATAGGGGGCCAATTCTTCTTCAGTGAAAATTGATGCCAACTCAGGACGATTACGCAACATGGCATGAGTGGCCTGCAAAATATCCCAACGGCCACCGTAGTTGGCAGCAATGGTTAGGGTCAGCTTGGAATTATGCCGCGTGAGTTGCTCGGCAACGGCAATATGGCGTTGCGTATTGTCATCGAAGCGACTGCGATCTCCGATAATTTTCAGGCGGATATTATTTTCATGCAGCTTGCTGACTTCGCGCTCCAGCATTTTCAAAAACAAATCCATCAGAAAAGTCACTTCATCAGCAGGCCGCCGCCAGTTTTCACTACTGAACGCGAACAACGTAAGATACTCCACGCCCAAACTACGGCAGGCTTTAACCACCTCACGCACTGTTTCCACACCGCGTTGATGTCCTACCACACGCGGCATAAAACGCTGCTTCGCCCAGCGCCCATTGCCATCCATGATAATGGCAATGTGACGGGGCACTTGTGGCGCAATTGGAATGTCGCGGGTAGAACTTTGAAATAACGCCATCAGGAATTCCGATCAAGCACAGTGGCCGCAGAAAAATAAGTAGCAATTAGCGCCTGAAAAATGACTTGCCACTTCCTCTGAATTACCCTCTTGCCCAAGTTGTACCATTCCCCCATACTCCCCAATACTAAAGGAGCGCCGGTCAACGAGGATAAGGCGACAACAATAGTACATAAAGCACGACCAACGGAAAAAGCGAAGCCAGCACAGTGTTAGTGCAGTGAAATTAAACAGCCAGCAATTCTGCTTCTTTGGTTTGTAAGGTTTTATCAACTTCAGCTATAAAGCGATTAGTCAGCTTCTGCACCTCATCTTGTGCACGACGCTCATCATCCTCACTTATTTCCTTGTCCTTCAACATTTTTTTTAACTGCTCATTGGCATCACGGCGCACATTACGAATTGCCACCTTGGCCGTTTCGGTTTCCGCACGCACCACCTTTATCAAATCACGCCGGCGCTCCTCAGTCAGAACTGGCATGGGCACACGAATTACGTCACCATTGGTGGAAGGGTTTAACCCCAGATCGGCATCACGTATAGCTTTTTCGACTGTACTTATCAATTTCTTTTCCCACGGCTGCACGCCGATAGTGCGCGCATCAATGAGCGTGACGTTGGCCACTTGAGAAATAAGTGTGGCAGTGCCGTAATAATCGACCATAACGTGATCCAAAATACCGATGTGCGCGCGTCCGGCGCGAATTTTTCCAAAATCCGCCTTAAGTGCCTCCAGCGACCTAGCCATTTTCATTTCCGTATTTTTTTTAACATCTGCGATCATTATTATTTTCCCCAACTCGACAAATCAAACGTTAATCACAATGCACCAAAGTTCCTTCATCCTCCCCCATCACCACGCGCTTCAATGCCCCATGCTTGAAAATACTAAAGACGATGATAGGTAGACTTTGATCACGGCACAGTGTCAACGCGGTTGCATCCATCACTTTGAGATTTTTACCAATCGCCTCATCGAAGCTCAGCTTGAGATAGCGCGTGGCTGTTTTATCCAATTTTGGGTCGGCGGTATAAACACCGTCCACCTTGGTCGCTTTGATAACCACCTCCGCCGACATTTCCACTCCACGCAATGCAGCCGCAGTATCCGTCGTAAAAAATGGATTGCCGGTGCCTGCACCAAATATCACCACTTTGCCCTCTTCCAGATAACGCAATGCTTTACCGCGTATGAATGGTTCAGCCACTTGCTCCAAATTCAGTGCGGATTGCACGCGACATCCCAGACCAAAACGTTTCATCGCGTCCTGCAACGCCATTGCATTCATGACCGTGGCCAACATACCCATGTAATCTGCGGTAGCGCGATCCATACCCGCGGCAGCCGGAGCGACTCCACGAAATATATTGCCGCCACCAATTACAATTGCAACTTGCACGCCCAATACTACAACCTCACCAATTTCAGCAACGATACGTTCAATGACTTCACGGTTGATACCGTAGCTGTCACCGCCCATCAAAGCTTCACCCGACAACTTGAGCATGATGCGTTTGTATTTTGGGGTAGCCGCCATGTTTATACCTTGGCCGCAGCAGCCACTTCTGCCGCGTAGTCCACTATTACTTTTTCAATTCCCTCGCCCACCACGAACATTTGGAAAGCCTTAACCTGTGCGCCTTGCTTGGCCAGGAATTTTTCCACCAGAATGTCGGGATCTTTGACAAAAGGCTGACCCAGCAAGGTCACCTCAGCCAGATATTTGGCGATACGGCCATCCACCATTTTTTCAACAATATTTGCAGGCTTGCCGCTTTCCGCCGCTTGTGCGGTGTAAATTTTACGTTCCTGATCCAGAATTGCTTGCGGTACTTGGCTGGAAGAAACACAAATCGGTTTGCTGGCTGCAATGTGCATAGCCAAGTCTTTTCCCAGCACGTCATTGCCGCCACTATAATCGACCAGCACACCGATTCTGCTGCCGTGCAAATAAGCCGCCAGCTTACCCGCTGTGCTGTAGCGCACGAAGCGGCGAATGTTGATGTTCTCACCCAGTTTCATTACCAACGCGGCGCGTGTTTCTTCCACGCTACTACCACTGGCCAGCTTCGCTGCGGCAAGTGCTGTTACGTCTGCCGAGTCACGCTCTACAATGGCTTGCGCCACCTCTTTTGCAAACGCAACAAAAACATCATTCTTGGCCATGAAATCAGTTTCACAATTGACTTCAACCAACGCGCCTGTTTTACCATTGGCGCTGACAAATATACTCACCACACCTTCGGCGGCTACACGCGATGCGGCCTTGCTGGCTTTTGCACCGCTTTTAATGCGCAGGAATTCTTCGGCTGCCTTAAAATCGCCATTCGTTTCCATCAGCGCTTTTTTGCATTCCATCATGCCCAGACCGGTTGCCTCGCGCAATTCCTTAACCATTCCTGCGGTAACATCCGCCATTGCCCTGCTCCTTAAAATTAACCATCAAAATTACCAAATCACAAAAAAGGGGGCTTGCGCCCCCTTGTACGAAGGGCCGCTTACGCCGCCTCTCCCTCAACCAGCGCGACCACCTCATTCAGTGCCTGCTCGCGACCTTCCAGCACGGCATCAGCCATGCCACGCGCATACAGTCTAATCGCCTGAGTTGAGTCGTCATTGCCCGGCACAATGTAGTCCACCCCCAACGGTGAAGTGTTGGTATCTACTATGCCAATGACCGGGATGCCCAACTTCTGCGCCTCAACAATGGCGCCTTTTTGGTAGCCCACGTCTATCACAAAAATTGCGGCGGGCAGCGCACTCATATTTTTAATGCCCCCCAAACTACGCTCCAGCTTTTCTAATTCGCGTTGCATCATCAACGTTTCTTTCTTGGAAACTTTGGACAAGGCCGCGCTATCCGCCATCAGTGCCTCCAAATCATGCAAACGCTTGATTGACAATTGCACTGTTTTAAAATTGGTCAGCATGCCTCCCAGCCAACGGTTGTCCACATAAGGACAGCCGCAACGCAGGGCTTCTTCCCTGATAATCTCGCGCGCCTGACGCTTGGTTGCCACAAACAGCACTGAGCCCTTGTTCGCGGATAATTTGCGTACAAACTTCAACGCATCGTTGTACAAGGGAACGGTTTTTTCCAGATTGATAATATGAATCTTATTGCGATGACCAAAAATAAATGGGGCCATCTTGGGATTCCAGTAACGGGTCTGATGTCCGAAATGAACACCCGCTTCCAACATTTGGCGCATGGTTACAGCCATAAATTACTCCTGGTGTTAAGGGTTAGTCCTCCACTCGTCAGAACGACTCTTTAAACTTAAAGAGCACCCCAACTTGAACGAGTGTGCAAATTTCCTGCCTGGTGAAAAAAGCCCAATCCAGACAGGGCGCGCATTATACCCCAAGCAAACAAGCAACTCAACCGCTACACTGCTTTGCAGTGTGTGACTTTTCCAGAGTGAATCTCCAAAAATTGCAACGGCATTTGTTGTGCCACATCTACTTTACCTTCAGCTTGCACAATCATTAAAGTGATGATTACAAAAATGGTGCTGCAGTCCCATGAAATAAATGATTATGTGTTTCAAGAATATTAAAGCGTGGTAATTTGCGTTGCCGGATTGCTTTTTCCAATGCATTTTCTTCTGTAAAACCGCTCCCTGATTGCACCCCCCCACACAATTAATTAAAGAATTTCTCACCCAAGCCGATAAGTAGATTACAGCGAGTCCTGCGCGTTTCATCTAAAAAACGCTGTACCCGTGTTTGTAATCACACAGGAGATAGGAATGACAAAGCCTGCTATTCCGCCCAATGAAGGATCTAGATTAAAAGCCCTGCATTCGCTGAATGTTTTAGATACGCTCGCCGAAGATCGCTTTGATCGGCTGACCCGCATGGCAAAAGCCATGTTTGATGTACCTGTCGCGCTGGTGAGTTTGGTGGATGAAAATCGACAATGGTTCAAGTCGTGCATCGGCATCAATACCAAAGAAACTTCCCGTGATTTTTCTTTTTGTGGACACACGATTTTGGGCGACGAAGCTTTAATTATTCCCGATGCCACCCGGGACGAAAGATTCGCCGGCAATCCATTGGTAATAGGTGACCCAAAAATCCGTTTTTATGCGGGCTACCCGCTCACCGTGATGCATAAATGGAAAATAGGGACTTTGTGTATTGTCGATTTCCAGCCGCGCAATTTCAGTCTGGAACAAATCGCGCTATTAAAAGACCTGGCAAGCATGGTAGAAAAAGAATTGATGGCCGTGCAGATGGCAACTCTGGATGAAATAACCAATCTACCGAACAGACGGGGTTTTATGTCTATTGCCAACAAACTACTTGCCTGGTGTGATCGCAATAATAGTCCGGCGACACTGGCATTCTTTGATTTAAAAAATTTCAAGGCCATCAATGACACCTTTGGGCACAACGAAGGAGACAACGCACTGATCGAATTTGCCGAACAACTGGATGACATGTTCCGTGAATCAGATGCCTTGGCGAGACTGGGCGGGGATGAGTTTGTAGTACTGCTAACCGACGTATCCAAACAAGAAATCACCGAAAGAATTGAATCATTCAAAGTGCATATGGAAGTGCGAAATGTGCAAGCCAAGCGCGGTTACGACATTACGTTTAGTTATGGCCTGGTTGATTTTGATTCAGCTACGCATCACTCAATTGAGTATTTACTCAGTCACGCAGACACCCTGATGTATGAACACAAAAAGAAAAAGCTTAGAGGAGGCACACCATTTCAAACAGAGCAAACGTCCAAAACTGAACTGGTTGCCTAAATAAAAAGGACGGCACGGATCGAAGTGGCGTCCCCAACGAGATTCGAACTCGTGTTATCGCCGTGAAAGGGCGG
>JBEBGP010000095.1:0-6566 GCA_040081045.1 Candidatus Nitrotoga sp. | reverse complement strand
CGGCAGACGCAGTGTGGTGCGGCGCACGATAAGGACGAGTACGCCAGTTTTTTATATCAAACATGCCTCCAAGTGATTGCATGGCCGCACTTTCCAAGGCCTCAGCCTGCGTCATGTTTGGCAAGATGCTTGGAAAGCGCGCCGCCAACATGGATTTACCCGTGCCCGGCGGACCGGACATCAACACACTGTGCTCGCCTGCAGCAGCAATTTCCAGCGCACGTTTGACTTGCCCCTGACCTTTAACATCGCGCATGTCCAGGTAGTTGGCGGGGTTGATTTGCTCGCTGGTACGCTGGCGTGCGAGTATGGTACGCCCGGTTAAATGTGCCGCTACCTGCAATAATGATTGCGCGGGATAGACCACCGCGTTTTCCACCAGGGCGGCTTCGACTGCGTTCACTTCAGGGAGAATAAATGCGCGGCCGCTGTATGCGGCTTGGAAAGTCATCGCCAGCGCGCCGCGTATCGGACGCAACTCCCCAGTAAGCGCCAACTCCCCTGCAAATTCATATTCAGCCAAACGCTCATGTGGAATTTGCCCCGATGCGGCGAGAATGCCCAGTGCAATGGGCAAATCAAAACGCCCACTCTCTTTGGGCAGATCAGCGGGTGCCAAATTGACTGTGATGCGGCGAGCGGGGAATTCAAATTGACAAGTTAGCAAGGCTGCCCGGACGCGATCTTTGCTTTCTTTCACCTCGGCTTCAGGCAGCCCAACGATGGTGAAAGCTGGTAAACCGTTGGCCAGATGCACTTCGACAGTCACCAACGGAGCATCCATGCCGGACAATGCACGGCTATAAAGAACGGCTAGTGACATGATTGTTGGAGGTGCCTTGATTGTTGTTAGCTGCCCTCGCACACGATTTAGGGAAGCACTGATTTAATCCCACATGGCCGCGACATCGGCTTTGCGGGATGGAATGCACGGAGCAAGTCTAGCCAAGGGTCGTTCCCTTGGCTAGACTTGCGACAACGCAGACCGCCCGTAAAGCCATGTCCCGTATGGGTTGCGACCAAATTGCGCGCTCGCTGTGTTGCACCCCTCGCCAGGGAGAATGACCCCTGGCCTTCGGGATGCGCCTTGCGATCATCACAACTTGGTCTGCAACGCGGCTCATGGAGGATTAAATCAGTGCTTCCTTAATCAAGTTCTCCCGAGCAAAGCCCGGGAACTCACCGCGAACGCAAGATTTATCCTGTGTTTCCCCTGTTTAATGCGTATGTTTCTGCGCTTCGAGGGCTGCAACTTTAGCCTCCAGCTCACCCAACCTTTGCACGGTACGCGAGAGAAGCTGGGTTTGCACATCAAACTCTTCGCGGGTAACCAGATCAAGTTTGGCAAAACCCTGTGCAAGTAAGGCACGGGCATTTTTCTCAATATCTTTGGCCGGGCTTTGAGCCACAGCTTTACTCAATTTGGCAGAAATCTCGTCTAAAAATTTGGTATTTAACATGGTTTGCTCCGTTTGAATAATTATTTCAATGGATTTTACAGTGTAACAAATTCTTTACATGGTGAAAGCGATTTCCCTTCAAATGGCTGATGCATTCGAATGGTGCATATTGCATTCAATTTGCCTGTAATTGGTGCAAAGTTATGATGCATTCAACCTGAGAATTAATTAATTAATTGTTTTTTAAGTTAAAAAAGTGGTGGCATGAATGATGCTCAATGATGATTGCGGAATATAAACCGTATTTTATTGTTAACTTTACTACTCCAAGAAAGGATTATTATGAAACGTCGTTTATTGAATACGCTTATCCTGGCTACATCAATTGTCCCCAGCGTAGTTATGGCGGCAGACGCGCCAGCAAGCATGAACATGCCAGTTCCCACTGTCTCCGACATTCTGGGTGCTTCCGGCATTACCGTTTCCGGCTATCTTGACGTTGCATACAATAAAATGGACAGCACCGGTTTGTTTGTTGGGGCTGCTGGCCCTCTTCCCGGCGGAGTTGCCGGCAACTCGCGCATATTCGACACGCATGGAGCGGCACAAAACCGGAATTTCAACAGTTTCAATCTGCAACAAGCCGCGCTTATCGTTTCCAAACTGCCCAAAGAAGGCGCGGGTGGGTATCTGAACCTGACAGCCGGGCAGGATGCGGCCACGATTGCCTCCGTTGGCTTGGGAACTTCTAACTTGGACGTGACCCAGGCCTATGCAAGCTATACGAAGGGTGCATTAACCGTCATCGGCGGCAAGTTTGCCACGTTGGCGGGGGCGGAACTGATTACAACCCCGTCTAATAAAAATTATTCGCGCGCATGGATGTTCGGTTGGGGTCCTTATACCCATACCGGCGCAAGAGCGACTTATGCGGCGAGCGACAAGATCACCCTGATCGCCGGACTTAATAACGGTTGGGATCAGGTTACCTCCACTACCTCTACAAAAACTGCCGAACTGGGACTCATTCTGGCTCCATTCAACATGTTCTCGCTGGCGACCACCTACTACCATGGCAAGGAAACGGCTGCCGCCGTTGGTACCCGGAAATACCTGGATATGATAGGCACCATCACGGTCAACGACAAACTCAACTTCGTGTTTGATTATGCCAATGGCAGCCAGAATGACGCGCTGGCAATAGGCAGCCAGGCAAAGTGGAATGCCTTGGCGTTATATGCAAACTACCAGATTAATAACACATGGCGCGCTTCCTATCGGCATGAAACTTACGATGACAAAAATGGTTTTCGCTCGGGTCTGGTTCAGAAGCTAACATCCCATACCACAACAGTTGGCTATGCAGTTGCCAAGAACATGGAATTGCGCGGTGAAGTGCGGTTCGACAAATCGACCGTTGATGCCTTCCTGCAAAATGATGGTACTGCCAAGAAGAATCAAACTTCTTATGCCATGCAAGCTGTCTATCAATTCTAGTTATCCATTTCTAATCATTAGTTAAATTCAAGGAGAACCAAATGAAAATGGTCACCGCGATTATCAAACCGTTCAAGCTCGATGAGGTGCGCGAAGCGCTTACCGCAATTGGTGTGCAGGGTATTACGGTAACCGAAGTCAAGGGCTTTGGGCGGCAAAAAGGGCACACCGAACTATATCGCGGCGCGGAATACGTTGTGGACTTTTTGCCCAAAGTCAAACTGGAAGCCGCTGTTAAATCCGAGTTGTTGCCACAAGTTTTGGAAGCCATCGAAAAAGCTGCACAGACTGGCAAAATCGGCGATGGCAAAATTTTCGTCCACGACATTGAACAGGTCATCCGCATCCGCACCGGCGAAACCGGCGTGGAGGCTTTATAAGGGGGGCACCATGAAAAAACTTTTTAATTATTTTGCCCTGCTGTTGGGGCTATGCGGGGCGCTCACTCTAACACTGCCAAGCTATGCAGCGGATGCACCAGCCCGGGATGATGCTCCAACCCGGGATCAGGCAACAGCAACGGCCGTTGAAGCATCTGCCACTCCAGCGGTTGAGGCAGCACCTGCACCTGCGGTTGCACCTGTACCCAACAAGGGTGATACAGCATGGCTGATGACTGCCACTTTGCTGGTCATCATGATGACCATCCCGGGTCTGGCATTATTTTATGGCGGACTGGTGCGCAGCAAAAATATGTTGTCGGTGTTAATGCAGGTGTTCTCCATTTTCGCGCTGATCACCGTGTTGTGGGCGATATATGGTTACTCGCTGGCGTTCACACAGGGCAACGCTTTCATCGGAGGCTTTGACCGGCTGTTTCTGAAAGGCATTTTTGAACCGGCCAGCGGTGCGGTAGCAAATGCAGCGACCTTCAGCAAAGGTGTATATGTTCCGGAATTTGCTTTCGTTGCATTTCAGGCAACCTTTGCAGCAATCACTGTGGCACTGGTGGTGGGCGCGTTTGCCGAGCGTATGAAGTTTGCTGCGGTGCTGATGTTTTCCGCACTGTGGTTTACCTTTTCCTACCTGCCCATTGCACATATGGTGTGGTTTTGGCCGGGGCCGGATGCCTACACCGATGATGCCGCAGGTGCTGCCGCAACAGCCGTTTCGGGTTGGCTGTTCCAAAAAGGCGCGCTGGATTTTGCGGGTGGCACAGTCGTGCACATCAATGCCGGTATAGCAGCCTTAGTGGGCGCATTCATGGTGGGCAAACGTATCGGCTATGGTAAAGAAGCGATGACTCCGCACAGTCTGACCATGACCATGGTCGGTGCATCACTGCTATGGGTGGGTTGGTTCGGCTTCAACGCTGGTTCAGCGCTGGAAGCAGGCGGCACAGCCACGCTGGCATTTGCCAACACTATTTTCGCCACCGCAGCGGCAACACTTGCATGGCTGCTGGCAGAATGGCTGATCAAAGGTAAGCCATCCATGCTGGGCGCGGCATCAGGTGCGGTTGCCGGATTGGTCGCCATCACGCCAGCGTGTGGCTGGGTGGGCATAGGTGGTGGACTGGCAATTGGTTTCATTGCGGGTCTTGCCTGCTTCTGGGGAGTCACCGGCTTGAAGAAAATGCTGGGCGCGGATGACTCGCTCGACGTGTTTGGCATACACGGTATCGGCGGCATCGTTGGTGCCTTGCTTACTGGTGTCTTTAACACTTGGAGCATGGGCGGCACGGGCATAGTTGATTACGTCAACAACACCATTGTCGATACTGGCATCGGTTCGCAAGTGTGGATACAAGCGCAAGCTGTATTAACCGCAGTGGTATGGTCAGCCGTGGTGGCGGTGATCTGCTACAAGTTAGTTGACCTGACCATCGGCCTGCGTGTGACTGAAGACAAAGAGCGCGAAGGACTGGATATTACCGAGCATGGTGAGACCGCATACACCAGGTAAAAAGGCCACACTCAAAATAGTTCTTAAAATAATGCAGGTAAGGCAGGCATTGGGGGTAACCTCAATGCCTGTTTTTTTTTGTAGGATATGTACTGGATTCGGCGATAAAAATTGAACCTGGGGATAACTCACGGAGGACCGGAAACAAAAATAAGTTGGAACCAGATGTCACTTCACGCTGGTGCAAATTTCCAGCACTATGCTGACAATTCTGTTTCCGGTTTACTGACTGGGTTTGAACGGACGATCTTGGAAAGTTTAAGCATTTTTTACCGGCTCAATCCTTAAACCCGCATTTTTGATGTGCTCTCATCCGCACGCGACACCTTCAATCGTTCTGCCAGGCGCAGCAATAATTTTTCATGTATTCCACCAAAACCGCCGTTACTCATGATGAGGATATGATCGCCGGGCAGTGCCGCGTTAACAATCAAGCCAATTAATTCAGGCAGGTCATCGCTCACATTTGATTTTTTTCCCAGTGAACCCAGCGCAACTTGTGGATTCCAACCCAGCCCCGCGCTGTAGCAAAATACCTGATCGGCAGCTTGCAAACTTTGCGGCAAGGCATCTTTCATTACCCCGAGCTTCATGGTATTGGAGCGTGGTTCCAGCACAGCCAGGATACGCGCCCTGCCTATCTTGTCGCGCAAGCCCTGCAGCGTGGTGGCAATAGCGGTGGGATGGTGCGCGAAATCATCGTAAATGGTAATGCCTTCAATAATCCCGCGCACTTCCATGCGGCGTTTGACATTTTTAAATTCAGTTAAGGCATCCAGCGCATGTTTCACCGGCACACCCGCATGACGTGCGGCAGCAATGGCTGCCAGCGCATTCATACGATTGTGCTCACCGAGCAAATCCCAGTGCAGCGCGCCTTGCGGCTGACCATTCAAGGTAATAAGGTTGGATTGATTTATATTCCAACCCTGGGTGTTGCCAAATGTTTCAACCGGTGTCCAGCAGCCGCGCTCCAACACTCTTTGCAAGGATGCTTCGCGGCCATTGCTCACGATCAATCCCTGTTCGGGAATAGTGCGCACCAGATGGTGAAACTGCGTTTCGATAGCAGTTAAATCGGGGAAAATATCGGCGTGATCGAATTCCAGATTATTGAGTATCGCCGTGCGCGGATGATAGTGAACAAACTTGGAACGCTTGTCGAAAAACGCCGTGTCATATTCGTCCGCTTCGATGACGAAGAAAGGTGAGCTTGCTTCCCTATCGTGAGCGGGCGCAAGTGTTTTACCACTTGGCAGGAATGAAGTTAACCGTGCCGACACGCCAAAATTTTGCGGTACTCCACCAATTAAAAATCCCGGTTGCATACCAGCGTATTCCAGTATCCACGCCAACATTGAAGCGGTGGTGGTTTTACCATGGGTACCTGCCACAGCCAGCACCCATTTGTTTTGCAGCAGATTTTGCGACAACCATTGCGGCCCCGAGATATAGGGAAGGTTGCGGTTTAGAATGGCTTCCATCAGCGGATTGCCGCGCGTCACCACATTGCCGATGACATAAATATCCGCGTCCAAGGTCAGTTGCGCAGGATCAAATCCCTCGATTAGCTCGATACCCTGTGCTTCCAATTGCGTGCTCATGGGTGGATAAACGTTGGCATCGCAACCGGTCACGCGATAGCCAGCCTGCTTGGCCAGCACGGCAATGCCGCCCATGAAGGTGCCGCAAATTCCCAAAATATGTATATGCATGACGGACTGTAAAACTCAGCGCACGCCCAGCAACTCGACATCAAACAAC
>JBEBGP010000170.1:0-6571 GCA_040081045.1 Candidatus Nitrotoga sp. | reverse complement strand
GTAAAATCACGGAAGCCACTGGCGGCAAATGATAGTAGAAGATCGCGGTTTGCGCGTTGCGCAAGATCGTGTACCAAAGCGAATGACAACAAATGTGGTAAATGGCTGACGGCAGCAAATACTTCATCATGCTGTTGCGGAGTTAATATGTTGATCGACGCGCCACACAGCTCCCACGCCAGTTTGACGCGAGCCACCGATTCTGCCGAATTTTCAGGCAAAGGGGTCAGCACCACTTTCTTAGCTTGATATAAATCAGCGCGTGCTGCCGCAGCACCGCTCTGCTCGCCACCTGCAATAGGGTGCGCAGGCACAAACTGAGATACATGGTCCCCTAAATTTTCATAAACATGTTTAAGCACATCGCACTTGGTACTGCCGCCATCGGTAACGAGCGTATGTGCCCCCAGATGTGGTGCAATCTGCACCATGATGGCGGGCATTTGTCCAACTGGAGTAGCCAGCAAAATCAAATCGGCATCGCTGACTTCAACACGCACGTCCACTCCGATGCGGTGAATAATGCCAAGTTGCCGGGCTTGCTTCAATGTCTCTGCACTGCGCCCAAATCCCACCACTTCATCCACTGCATTGGCGCGACGTAAAGCCAGCGCAAACGATCCGCCAATCAGACCAACCCCGAAAATAACAATTTTTTTAAAGTGTAGTTGAGTCATAACAAACTTGACCTGCATGTGGACGAGTTAACCAAGCATTTCTGGCGCGACGCCTATGTTACCAGACCACCGAACCATAAGCACTTCGGGCAATTATCTGTGCGGTGTCTTTGCTGTGGTTATGCTGTTGCGATATGGGTTGTTGGAATGTCGAGCTTAAGGTCGCGCACGCTGCAGGATAGGCATGGCGGGCATCATGGCCTATTCAGTTTGTTGCATTACTGGGTTCATGCAAATTATCCATGGATACTTTGAATAGTAAACAACACGGTCACCCTGTTCCCACAGATGTATCAAGCCATAAAAATTATTCATCAGTAAACTCCATTATTCTTGTTGTGAGCTTTTGATGCTAAGAAAATTAGCGTACCCGTTGAAGTAGTGTCATGGCGTACTCCACATGCGCAATAAGTTATGATAACTACCGGTTAGTTGCACGATTGCACGCTCATCAGCGGCGCTTTGATTAAGGCGCTGGATGGCCGTATCAATATCAAACAGCAAGGTTCGTTGCGCATCATCACGAATCAGACTCTGAATCCAAAAAAACGATGCGATCCGTGTGCCCCGTGTCACCGGGGAAACACGATGCAAACTGCTGGCCGGGTAGACGATCATATGCCCGGCTGTTAATTTGACTGAATGAACGCCGTAAGTGTCTTCTATCAACAATTCGCCGCCATCGTATTCCTCCGGATCGGCCAGAAACAGTGTAGCCGACACATCGGTGCGGAGCTTGCGCCCGCTACCAGGCAACAATCGCACAGCATTATCGATGTGATCACCAAAATGTTGCCCCCCATCGTAGCGATTAAACATCGGTGGGTACACTTCCGACGGCAGTACGGCGCTGATGAACAGAGGGTTGCTTTCCAGCGCGCCAAGAATCAAGTTGCCCAATTCACGCGCGGCGGTGGAATTTTCCGGTAATTGCAGATTGTCCTTGACCATGCTGCCTTGATAGCCGGCTGTGACACGCCCGTCTACCCAATGGGCGGCATTTAGCACCGCGCGGCAGTGGCGAACTTGTTCCGTGGACAACACCTCGGGAATGGTGAGAAGCATGTGGCTTGACCTTGTAAATTAACGGTAAAAACAGGCGCGTTACAGCAGGAGAATGCAGTAAACACGACTTATCTGGCTCCCGTATCAACAATGACCCCCATAGCAGGGGGATCATTGTTGCTCTAGTAAAAGCGATACGTTATCGAAACTATTGCTGATCGACCTTTCACCGGAACGGCTCGTCCGGCGTTTGCTGTTTCAAAATACTTTTCATCGGTTAGATTTTGCAGGTTCACGCGAAAGTCGTAACGTTTTTGTTTATATGCCAGTGTAGCATCGTACCTCGTATAACCATCCACTTCTGCAGTTTCAAAATTGTTAACGTAACGCTTGGATGAATACACCAGCCCCCCGCCAACATCCCAGTCACGCAGAAAGCTGTATGTACTCCACAGGGAAGCACTGTGGCGGGGCGTATTTTGAAGCGTCTTGCCCTCGGATGGAATGCCGAGATCTGCATTTCTTCCAAGATCGTTTGATTTAAGCACTTTGCCGTGGAGTAGTGTATAACCCGCCAATACCTGCCAGGCTGGCGTAAAACGACCGACTACACCCAGCTCAAGACCCTGAACCCGGACATCACCATTGAGTGTAACGACACCTGTCGCATCAGCGGTTCGCGCGGCAGTCTTTTCAACATGGAACAGCGCCGTATTAAATGACAGGTTGCCGTCCAGCAGATCCAGTTTAGCCCCGGTTTCCAACGAGCGATTCTTCTCCGGTGGCACTTTGTCTCCATTCACTGCGGTTGTAGTCACTGATTGTGTGACTGCCTCTCCCGAAGGGTTAAACGAGGTGCCAGTCGATATGTAATAAGACTGTGTGTCGTTTGGCTGGTAAATGATACCGGCGCGGTGGCTGAGCATTGTGTTGCTTTGGGGAGCGGCAAGCATAGTGGTATCGGCGGGAAACGCGGGGGTCACGGTTGGTAGAGTGTATTTTTTGAGATCGGTGCTTACCGAGAAGCGATCCCAACGCAGGCCGCCAACCAGCTTCCACTGCTTATTCAGGTCGATTTGATCGTTGGTGTAGGCTGCCAATGTATTGGCGCTGGTCTCAATGGTACGACTCAGTGCACGTACCCCCTGGCGCGTTCCATTGACCGGATTGCCCAGATTGATATTCCTGTTGGCCGTAGTCGTATTCCATATGAAACGATCTTCATGATATTCATCGCGACCGACTTCAAGCCCGGTTGTCAACGTATGCAATACCGATCCGGCCTGAATTTTGGCAATCAGGTCGGTTTGGTTGAACAATGATTTGTCGCCCAAATGACGGTCTCTATCCTCACGCGACGATAGAAGTTGCGATAACGGATCGCTCCGCGATGGAACTCCACCACCGATACGCGTGACTGTGCCTGGCGGCGAGGGCGACGCATCGACCGCGTACTGGCTGTATTGAGTCTGGTTGCGTAGCGTCGTAGTGGGACTGATCTTATGGCGTACGGTGGCACCAATAACATTGATTGACTGATCAAAGTGATCATCGGTATAACCATAAAAACGATTGGTTGGTGCATCAACCGGCTTGCGCACGGTGCCGACACCATTCGTCGTTACAAACGGAAAGCCGTAATCTGGCAGATCATTATTTCGCTGAATCAAAGCTGATATCGTCACTTCGGTCGGCATGCCGATGCCAAAACGCAGCGACGGTGCCACCCCCCAATCTTTGTTGTACACGACGTCCCGTGTGGATTTCGTATCCTGGCCGAATGCCGCGATGCGCACGGCCGATGTCTCCGACAGTGGGTGATTCACATCGACTGTGCTGCGATAGAAATCATTGGTACCTAAGCTGACATTGGCTTCACCGGCAGCCTTCAGACCGGGTTTTTTACTTACCTGATTGATCACGCCGCCCGTGGATCCGCGTCCGAACAGCATGGATGACGGCCCCTTCAATACTTCGATGGCATCTATAGCGAAAGTGTCGCGCGCGTATTGGCCGCGATCGCGGAAGCCATCAAGGAATATATCAGTACGTGCCGAAAAACCACGCAAATTGATGTTGTCACCAATAGCACCTCCTTCACCGGCTGTAATCGTAATTCCGGGCACGTTGCGCAGCGCCTGGGTCATCGAGGTTGCGGCCTGTTCATCAAGTACCGTGCGATTAATAACAGTTAAAGATTGTGGAATGTCGCGCAATAATGTTGGCGTTTTGGCACCAACAGTTGCCACACCCGGCGCATAGTCATTCCTTCGCTGTTCAATTACTTTTACTTCAGGCAAGAGCGCCGCGTCCTTGCTTTGATCAGATGCTGGTGGCGCGGCAGAATCCACTGTTTGTGAAAAAGCTGGTTGGGACATTTGTTGAAGTGCCAGCGTAACCAGTAGCATTAGTTTTGATTTTTTCAGCTTCATGAAATATTAAGTCTCCGGTTGATTGAACAATAGTACGGTAAGGTTATAAAAAATTTATTTGAAGCGGGACGGTACATGACTGCCTGCTGGCCGCAGGACAAACCATATGGCTGCTGCAGCAGGTATTGATAACGCGACCCACGACACCCCATCCCAGAAGCCATCGGCAAGCAGTGCCGAGATTAAACCGCCACCGCTCAGAATCGCGAGCGCAGACGGTATGCCATAAAGACGGCGGACAGGAATGTGCAAGTGTCGCGGGATGGGCGGTGCTGGAGGAGACCGCCGTCGCGAGCGCGCGCTCATAAAATGACTCCCTTGGATACTCTTGTTGGCACTTTGGCCGATACCGCTGCCGTAACTTCGGCTTCTGTGCGTTCGATTTCCGTGATGCGTGACTTGATTGATATTTTGCGCCGCACCCACCACAAATACAGGCCGCTGCCCAGTACGGCAATAGTAATCATATCCAGCACGACCCAGATAATCTGGAGGGGCAGGCCACCGTAATCGCCGAAATGCAGCGGCTGGGAAACACGCAACGCGGTCACATACCAAGGCATGTCGCGCTTGGCTGTGAACTCACCTGTCTGTGCGTCGATCAGTACCGGCTTGATCAGCCGTAATGTCAGTGGCGTGGTGCCGCGCATAAACACCACATAGTGATGGTTACCCGCGCGTGGCGTGCCGGGAAACGCCACAAAAGCGGGTTTCATGGTTGGTTCGGCGGTACGTGCCGCTTGCACGACACGATCCAGCGAAGCAAACGTGATCGGTGCTGGTTTGCCCCGCCAAGGTGAGGTCATCGCTTTGAGTTCGGTGGACTGCCAGTAGCTGAAAGTCGGCCTTGCCATCGTATTAATCACGCCAGTAATACCCACCACCAGCACCCAGGCGAGGGTGACGATACCGAGCAGGTTGTGCAAATCGAGCCATTTAAGCCGCGACCCGCGCTCGCGCCGCACAGTGCCGAACGGCAGCTTGCTCATGTGCGGGCCATATACCACCACGCCGGAAACAATCGAGACGACGAACAGCAAACCCATGAAGCCGAGGAACAAGGTTCCGGGCAGTCCGGCGAACAGATCGACATGTAGCTTGGTCAGCACATGCATCACTCCTTGCCCCGATGTGCGGTCGAGCAGCAATGCGCCCGTGCGGGCATCGAAAGTGAGACTGGCGGAAGATTCGATCGCGATCGGTGTCAGACCCATCGACACGTTCCAAGCGTCGGGCATGTCGCGTGGTTGCGACACGAAGCGGACGAACTCGCCGGGTCGCCGCACCTTCGCCATCTCAACCATCGGATCGAGGCTCGCCATCGGCCTGCCGGATGCCGAAAACCCGGGTATTTCCGGCGGTTCGGCTCTATCGCCAAGCCAGTGGGCAATCTCGTGGCTGAAAATCAACGGCAGACCAGTCAGGCACAGCAACAGCAGGAATACCGTGCAGACCAGACTGGTCCATTTGTGGATCAGATACCAGATTTTAAAAGTGTCATGGGTGAACATTGCGGATTCCCTCTAGGAACAAATCAAAATTGGATTGTCTGGAAGAGGATGCTCGTTGCATTTTCACCGAGGGTGGCTCCCCTGCGGGATTGATTTCGATGGCATACGCCTGCAGTGGTGTCAGCGCCATTAATACTGTCGTGCCAAGCGGATTGTTCTGCTCTGTTCTCACTTCTGCAGCCATCGAGTCCAGCAGGGTGATACCCCATATCAAACCAATTGCCAATACAAGCTGTTTTTTGCGCAGTATTTTTTTCCCCCATCGTTTTCTTTCCAAGCACTTTCTCTTCCCTTTAAGGTTAAGCATTGGCTGGCGATGGCTGGCTGGTGCAGTTAATCGAATTTCATACTGTATTTATTTAGTCAGAATCAGTTTTCCCAGTGATGTCTGCCTGAGCCAGTACGACATACCGTTGTGGTCAATCTCAATTTCATTTCCTCTGGAAAATAATTGTTTGCTGGAGATTCGCAATACGCCATCTGGTACTTGCACAGCCCTGACCTGCACGACCTTTTCCATGGGCGGCTGAGTCGTGGATGTACTTACTGCTTTCAATTTATTTGATCCGTTCATTTTTGAATCTTAATACAAACAATTCTCATTGTCAATAATAAGACCAGCACCACACTCACAACGTTGTCACGACACAAAGCCGGCACGAATTAACCGCCAAACATGCGCACTCAGCACAACCACCCGTGTGATGTCTTTGCTGTGGTTATGGTCTTGCCATAGCCGGAATGCCAAGTCTGGTGCCAACAGCATGTTTTTTGGGGCTGTATCAACTTTGCACTCAATTTATTGAGTAGCAAATTGCCCGACTTAAATCAGCCCCTTACAACCACGGCGCACTCCTGACAATTCCGCATGGGCTTGGCCCATAGCGGATTGCGTACTTTTAGTGCTTGCGGATACACAGTTATCGTTTTTAACACGAATTGAAAT
>JBEBGP010000379.1:0-1624 GCA_040081045.1 Candidatus Nitrotoga sp. | reverse complement strand
TTCCGCATCCAGGAATAATTCATGCGGCTCCAACAAAGGCCGTTGCGGATCACCGCGCAGCAGGTTGTAGCGCGACTTGGCATCCTGCGCAAACACTTTTATCGCGGTCTCCACATCATGATGCAAACACAGCGTGGCACCGTCCGGCAGGTAGTCAAAGATCGTCGCGGTGCGCTCAAAAAACAGCGGCAAATAATATTCAATGCCGGCCGGTGCCATGCCCTTGCCGACATCTTTATATATATTCGATTTGCTTGGATCACCCTCGAAGCGTTCGCGGAATCGTTGGCGGAAGCCAGTCTGGCCATTTTCATCCAATGGAAATTCACGCGCTGGCAACAAACGAACTTCCGGCACCGGATAAAGCGTGCGCTGCGTATCCACATCAAATGAGGCGAGCGTATCAATTTCATCGCCCATCAAATCGATGCGATACGGTAACACGCTGCCCATCGGAAACAAATCAATTAACCCGCCGCGCACACAATATTCACCCGGCGCAATCACTTGCTGCACATGACTGTAGCCCGCCAGGGTCATCTGCTCGCGCAGGGTGTTGATCGGCAGTGACTCGCCGCGCTTTAAGAAAAAAGTATACGCGGCCAGATATTCAACGGGCGGCAATGGATAAAGCGCAGTGGTAAGCGGCACGATAATCACATCTGCCGAGCGATTGCGTATGTGGTGCAAGGTGGCAAATCGTTCGGAAATTAAATCCTGATGCGGCGAAAAATGATCGTAGGGCAGCGTCTCCCAATCCGGCAATAAATGCACGCGCAAAGCCGATGCAAAAAATGGAATCTCGTCCAGCAAACGTTGTGCCTCTAACGCGCTGGCAGCAATGATGACCAAGGGGGCTTGTTGCTGCTTGCCATCCGCAACTAAACGCTGCACAGCGAAGGATGCCAATGCCAGCGCATCGGACGAACCATGTAGGCGGGTGTAACGCGGGCGGGTATGAGTGGAATTAAATAGCACGGTTTAAAAAAATAAGTGAAGTACAGAAAATGAGGTGCTAATTGAAAAATACTAACCCTTCATTTTGAATAAATTACGGAGTGCCAAGCCGATTAGAAAAAAGGCTACCAATGAAACAGTTTTGTGCAGAATTTCCAACATAGTCACCAAAAATTGGATGATCGCTGCCTTAGAAAATAGCTCGCTCCGCAAAACATCCAAGGTCTTATCAAATCCCGGTAAGGGCACTGCGTTCAACAAGGCATAATGCATCCATTGCATGGTGCGCTCCCAGCTTATGTTGCCGTTCCAACCATACGTTCCCGTGAGCAAACCATAGATCAGCGTAAAACCAGCCAGGCAATATAACCAATATTTTAAAGGGCGCATAAGACTAAAACCATAATCCGATATTTTTTCGTATAGTTGATACAGCCTTTTTTTGTTGCCTGTTGCAATGCCTGTCTCGGCCTGCATTTCCAACCTGAAAAATTTCTGCTCTTCACGTATGGCATGTTGTTGGGCAAAAGCCAGCTTGAGCGTGCGGTACGCACGGGCGGCTCCCGCACTAGTAGACCGTTCCAACAAAACATTTACACATCAGGTCACCCCTAGGTCGAACTTGTTCCAGCGAAACACGACGGGTGAGGCGTTGATCTCATCGATA
>JBEBGP010000301.1:0-6590 GCA_040081045.1 Candidatus Nitrotoga sp. | reverse complement strand
AACCTGGGGCTCCCAAAGGATAGGTGACGAAATGAATTTCAAACAATTATTGGAAGATATTAAAAACAGCAATCCCAAGGATCCAGGAAGCTGGCCTTGGGCCGTCAAAACCATCGCCTGTGCCGGGCTGTTTATTTCTGTACTGATAGCAGCTTACTTTCTGGATTGGCAGGGACAGCTGGAGGAATTAAGTATAGCCGAGCAACAGGAAGTTGCGCTAAAGATTGATTATGAAAATAAGAAAAATATTGCCATCAATCTGGAAAGCATCAAAAAGAAATTGATCGACACCAAGGAATCCTTTGATGGTCTGCTTAAACAGCTCCCCAGCAAATCGGAGATGGACGCGCTGCTGACAGATATTAACCAAGCCGGACTGGGACGCGGCCTGCAATTTGAATTATTCAGACCCGGAGCGGAAATAATAACGGGCGTTTTCGCCGTGCAACCCATCACTATCAAAGTGACTGGTAATTACGATGACATAGGGCACTTTTCCAGTGATGTCGCCCAACTGCCACGCATTGTTTCATTGACCGACATAAGCATTAATCCTGCATCCAGCGGGCAACTAGTGATGGACTCGACTGCAAAAACATACCGTTACCTGGACGAGGAAGAAATAGCTGCGCAGAAAAAAGCGGCCAAGCCAGGAGCGGCTAGATAATGAGACTTACCTTACCACTAATACTTGTTATTACCTTGAGCGCTTGCGGCGGGGAAGAGTTTCAGGATTTGCGTGATTTTGTTAAAAATGCAGGCTCAGACTTGCGTGGCAAATCCGACCCTCCCCCGGAGCTCAGGCCTTATGAACCCTTCGTATACGATAACTCGCTTGGTTTACCCAACCCATTTAAATCACGCAAGATGGAAGTCGCAAGCGGTGGACGTGACGGACTTAATCAACCGGACTTAACCCGTCACAAAGAGGCTTTGGAAGAGTATTCATTGGAAGGTTTGAAGATGGTAGGATATTTATCTAGAGCCAACGTACCTCATGCGGTTGTGCGTTCACCAGACGGAAAAATACACCGAGTGAAAATAGGGAATTTTCTGGGAGCAAATTTTGGAAAAATTGTATCCATTGATGAAACTGAAATAACAGTCAAAGAAACTGTGCAGGACAGCGCAGGTGACTGGACAGAGCGTATGAGCAATTTGATGTTGGCAGAATAATCAGAAACTGATTAACCAGGAGCAAAACATGATCACTATTGAAGCAGGACCGAATATGCAAATACGGCATCATAAAACAGCTATCCGCATCACCCAGTTGGCTGTAGTCATGCTGGCTGTTTGCTCGTTAACACTGACTGCTTCCGCGCAAAGCAATGATATACCCGAAAACCCTACCGCTCAAACCCCCGGCGGACTCAATATTATTCAATCACTTAAGGTTAACAACCTACCCGATGGCAAACACATCATCGAGGTCGGTTTAAAGAATACCCCAACCGTGGCGCCTCTCAATTTCAGCATCAACACACCACCGCGCATTGCTTTTGATTTCGCCAATACCGGCAATGGTCTGGATAAATCGACCCTGGAATTTGGTGACGGCGAACTGCGCAGCGCCAATGTTGTGCAAGTTGGAACCCGCACTCGTTTGGTTATTAATTTGAGTCAAATGCTGGCATATACCTCGATATTTGAAGGTAATAATTTGATCATTACACTCCAGGGTCACACGACCAAAACTGTATTATCAGCACCCGTGCGGTTTGCCGAAGCACGGCCCAGCGTACAAAAATATAGCCTGAACAATATTGATTTTCGCCGGGGTAAAAATGGAGAAGGGCGTATTCAAGTTGATTTGTCAGATGCCGGAATCGGCATAGATGTCAGACAGCAAGGCAAAAAACTCATCGTTGATTTTAATAAAGCCGGCTTGCCGCATAACCTTCAGCGTAAATTGGATGTGGTCGATTTTAATACGCCTGTTGAAGGTATTGATACGTTCGCGCAAGGCGACGATGTGCGTATGATTATTGAACCCAAAGGCAACTGGGAACATGCGGCATATCAGACAGACAAGCGCTTTGTAATTGAAATTAAACCTGTTACTGAGGATCCTAAAAAAGTTGCCGGGGGACCCAAAGAATATACGGGTGACAAATTAACACTTAACTTCCAGAACATCTCTGTGCGTGAAGCTTTAAATGTGATTGCTGACTTCACCAATCTTAATATGGTAATCAGCGATACCGTTGGCGGAAATTTGACCCTTCGACTAAAGGACGTACCCTGGGATCAAGCGCTGCAAATCATTCTGGATTCCCGCAGTTTGGATATGCGTAAAAATGGCAACGTGATTCAGGTCGCACCACAGGAAGAAATCAATGCCCGTGAAAAAGCGAATCTGACGGTTGGACAGGAAATTGCCGATCTTGAAGTTTTGCGTACCGAAAGTTTTAGACTCAGTTATCAGAAAGCAGATGCTGTCGCCGCACTACTGCAGAATGAAAAACAACGCATATTATCCAAACGCGGCAGTGCCATAGCAGATCAGCGCACAAACACCGTGTTTGTACAAGACACCTCGGCACGCCTTGAAGATGCTGCGGCACTGATTAAACAAATCGATATAGCGGTACGGCAGGTGATGATAGAAGCACGATTTGTGGATGCGCGTGATACCTTCACCCGTAATTTGGGGGGGAAGCTGGGCTTTACTGGCCCCGTGCAAACATCATTAATTCCCAGCGGTTTTACCAGCGGCACTGGCGGCAGCAACAACATTAGCTTGCCTGGTGGTTCCAGCGGTGTGGGCGGGCTGAACCTTACTCTCCTTGGTGCGGGAGGCGCGAGAATTTTAGGTATGGAACTATCTGCTTCAGAGATTGATGGTGACGCCAAATCAATAGCCAGCCCGCGCGTGGTAACTGCAAATGGTACGGAAGCGTCGGTCGAGGCCGGAGTTGAAATTCCCTACTCAACTTTTAGCCAGGCAGGTACCAGAATTGAATTTAAAAAAGCAGTGTTGAGCCTTAAAGTTACCCCGCAAATTACACCTGACAATAATATCAACATGAAAATCAACGCCAATGAGGACACAGTAGGGGATGTCTTTGGCGGCATTCCAAGTGTCAATACCAAGCAAATCAATACACAAGTATTGGTAGACAATGGTGGAACTGTGGTAATCGGTGGTATCTATACACAAGCACAAACCGACTCAACAACCAAAGTGCCACTTCTGGGCGATATACCAATAATCGGTTGGCTATTCAAGCAAAATGCCGTGACAGATAATAAAAGAGAGTTGCTGATATTTATTTCCCCCAAAATATTGCAAGACAGTCTGAATTTACGCTAATTTTATAAACACACAATTACGCCCGGCAAAGCCGGGCTTTTGCTTCAGCGCATTTATAAAAGTTTGACTTGGTCATCAGTGTAAGCGCGCACGCTATTTGGCACTGATTTGCACGCTATTTGGCACACTGCTAACGATTTTTTGCGCTACGTCCGTGTAAGTCGTTAAAACAATCCTCCCATCACTCCTGGTTCATAATTTGTAATCACCAGTTCACGGCTTTCAATTGGTTGACCATGCGCGTTGGCGACGCTGTATTTAATCCCCAATTCATGCATTATCAGGCCAGTAAATATGCGCCGGATGTCAGGGTGATCATTGATGCTGACCATCATTTTACCGCTGCAATTACGCATAATGTCAGCCATCGCTTCATATTGGTCGAACTCGAACGGAACCCCGTAGCCTTCCACCTGCCAGTAGGGCGGATCGAGATAGAAGAATGTATGCTCGCGATCGTAGCGTTTAATGCAATTTTTCCAATCCAGATTTTCCACCGTTGTTCCAGTTGGCCGCAAGCTGCTCGTGCAGCCATGTCAGCGTGCTGCCCTGCGGGCGGCGGCGCAGCTCGACCGCCAGCGGATGCCAGGGTTGGATACGGTTGTCTTTCTGAACTTTTAACGGGGCATAACTGCCGCTGACTTTTTTGATGCCTATCCACTTATTCAGCGTGTCGAGCGTCAGCACGCAACCGCGCGGCTTGTTCCAGGCATGGCCAAACGCCCACCCCATGCCTTTGGGCAGCGTGCCCGCGGCGCGGTGATCATTAAGGCTGGCTATGGCGGCTTCCGCAGACCCCGGATGCTCCTTCACATAGCGGTGTATCCTTGCCCGCGCCTCGTTGCATTCACGATCCTTCTCCGGCAGGTCGGCTAGGTTTTGCTTGCGGCGTTTCGTCTCGTACACGACTGGCATAGCCGGTTCCACAACCACCGGCAACGCGGGCGGTGTCTCGTGCTCTGCGTTTAGCAGGGCAATCTGAAACCCATCAGGTAAATCACTCTTGCGATACCAGCGTATCGGGTGGCCGGGATGCGGCTCCAGCTTGGCTGGCGCGATGTTTTTAAGGCGCTTCTGGATAGCCCGTTGCGTCAAACGGGTCGAGTTCATGATCTGCCGCACGTTGACGAGTGATTCCATACCTACCTCAAATTTTCGCGTATATACCGCGCAACAGTGCCTCGCGTGCGGCCTACTTTTATGGCTATCTCGCCTGCCCGCAGCCCTATCGAATCAAGCCGTTTTATTTCATCCTTTTCGTCGTGATTCATCCATTTATGGAATCCGTTGCGCGGCGTAAATGTGGCACCGCACTCCGTTCCAGAGATCGCCGCCTGTTCAAGTTGCCCTATCTTGATGAGCAGCAGCGCGATGTATTCATCCTTGGTTATCTCAACGATATCTTCTTTGTTCATTTGTCTTCTCCCAGCATTTTCTTGATAACCTTTTCCTGATTGGCGATATCGCCCTTCATTTGTTGCAGCCTGCCCAACTCCGCAAGCAACGAATCCTTGCCAGGCAACACGCGACAGCCGAGCTTTTCCGCGAACAGACTGGCCAGCGCGGTTTGTCCGGTAGCCGCATCGAAGGCGATGGCGGTTTCCAGATTGGGGATATGATCCTGTGCGGCTTCGGATGTGTACTTGTCCAGCGTGTTGACCGATACTTCGCGCCCCAACAGGCGGCTCATGTCGGCGGCAATCTGGTAGCGGTCTTTGACACAGGTTTTGACGGCACCGCCCATCGCATGAGCAATCTCGGCGCGAAAGCGCCACGCACCGGGATTCATCGGGTGTGCTTTCGGGATGCTGGCGATAGCCGCGAACAGATCGCCGGTCAGGGTGTCAAGGCTACGGCGCATGTCAGGCGGATCTCTTTAGCCTGTTGTCGGCGGCAGCACGCTTGCTATTGCAAGCCAGCGCAGTTGCGTTAAACTGCAACTCACGAATACCACGAAGCTTTGGGCTGCCGTCCGCGTTGTAACGGCTTGGCCATATATCCTTTGGATGTATACCTAAGGCATCTGCGATGCGTTGTTCGTTGAGGGGATAGCTGCGATCCAGAGCAACAGAAAATGAGGATGAACTTGTCATCCCGTATGCTCGGGCCAAACCAGCAAGGGTGATTCCTACTTGATGAAGTTCGGAGATCACTTTGGCCCGATGCCAGTCTTTTGGTGGACTGGTTTTTTTAACGGCTGTTATTGTCATGGTTTTGCCTTTTTACTTAATCTGCGATGGGTGGTATTAAATATGTAATTCCATATCTTGTCAAGCGGTCTGACATGGTTCGCGCTACGACTTTCCATTACTTTTTAATATTTCAATGTTTATATATTACAAACAATGCGTTACATCTAGCGCGAACCCCCCTCAAAGTTCGCGCTGCCAGTTCGCGCTAGCTACAACCTAGCGCGAACCTGAAAAATGACTGAAATAAACTCAAAACAGAGCATCGGAACACGCATCAAGCAAGCTCGCACAGCCCTCGGCCTGACGCAAAAAGGGCTGTGCGAGAAGACTGGCATGAAGCTGCCCTCGCTACGTGATTATGAGTTAGGGAATTCCATACCTGGCGGCGAGGCTATCGCTGATCTGATGCGCGCGGAGATCAGTGCGAATTGGGTGCTAACCGGGGAAGGGGAGATGTTACTTTCAGCGGGCGAAGACGAAGCGGAGGCGTTGCTTTCGCCGTCTCCTGATGGCCGCCTGTTGATGCTACAAATGGTTGTACATATGTCAGAGATGCAGCTTAAAGAGCCACCAACGCCTGATGTGGCAAAGAAAGTAATTGACATGGTAGATGGCTGGATGACTTTCGCTGCCAAGTACCCTGATTTAAAAGAAAGGCTGGTTGCCCTTAAGGTAACCGCCGCGCTGTTCGTTTGAGGGGCGTAAAAAAGCGGCCTTGCGCCGCTGTTTGTTTTTTAACTGTAATTGCGTGAACTGTGCCAAATACCGCTCAAAAACTGTGTGAAATTACGTGAACTATGCCAAATTATTTTTTTCGGTTTATTCCCTGTGAAATCTAGCGTAGTCGCGGATTTCGCGCCTTTTTTTGGTTTAGTAAATTAGTGCCAAATCAAACACTCCCCCGCATCAGACTATACTTCCCGCAAAAACTATTCCTCGTGCATCCCACTCTACGTGGCAGCATAATTTTTTTCACACCTTGTTTTTATTGATCCGGCCAGTTGAAGTTTGAAGTTTTCACGCCGCATATTTTACGCGAGAATCCTGGAAATATTTCTTGACGCGCTCAGGTGATTTCTCCA
>JBEBGP010000064.1:0-6599 GCA_040081045.1 Candidatus Nitrotoga sp. | reverse complement strand
GGTAACAGCGATCTCCCTGTCACTGTTGCTCCGATCCCGCAAAGCCAGCGTCGCATCTCGCTTAATAATCACCTCCAGTGGCGCTACCGGAGGCGCGGCGGATTTGCCGATGGTGGGCAGTTCAATCTGGCCAACATTCATCAGCGGCGCGGTAATCATGAAAATAATCAGCAGCACCAGCATGACATCAATGTAAGGTACTACATTGATGTCGCGCATAGGTTGCATGGCGTTGCGTAAAGAAGAGCGGCGAGAAATCATGACTGACGTTGCAATACGTTGGAGAATTCTTCCATGAAACTTTCGAAACTCGAAGACAACCGCGTCACATCATGGGCATAGCGATTATAGGCAACCACAGCAGGAATGGCGGCAAACAACCCCATTGCCGTCGCCACCAATGCCTCGGCAATGCCTGGAGCAACGTGTGCCAGCGTTGCCTGCCCGACATTGGATAAACCCCGAAACGCATTCATAATTCCCCACACCGTGCCAAACAAACCCACATAAGGGCTGACTGAACCGACTGTTGCCAAAAATGACAGATGCGATTCCAGCGTATCCATCTCGCGCTGATAAGTGGCACGCATAGCACGGCGCGTACCGTCCATTACAGCGCTGATATCAAAGCCTGGGCGCTTTTTCAGCTTGACAAACTCGGTAAAGCCTGCCGCAAAAATTCGATCCATTGCACCCGTGTCATCGGCATTAACCACGTCCTGATACAGTCTATTCAAATCAGAATTTTCCCAGAATGCGTGCTCAAATTCGGCACTCAATTTGAATTCTCTGCGTATCGCAAACATCTTCAAAAAGATGTACCACCATGATAACAGTGAAACCAGCAACAACAATCCCATGACCAACTGCACCAACACACTGGCACTTTGAATCATATGCACGAAAGACAAATCCTGCGTTACATTCATCACTTCCCTTTCATTGTCCCCTTGCGGGGGATTTCTTGCGAAACTCATCCTGCATTTTTTTACGCAACGCATCCGGCACAGCCACAGGTTTAAAGTCCTTAAGCGATACGCACACCAGATGAATTTCCGCCTCGACCATCAAATCCTCGCCGCGCCATATAAAATGATTTAAAGAAATGCGGCTATTCCCCATGCTCTCCATCTGCACACCCACACTCAGCATATCGTCCAATAGTGCGGGCTTCATATAGTTCAACTTGAGTGAACGCACCACAAAGGCGGATTCAAAATCCCGGATGAGTCCGGCATTGGTATAACCATAACACTCGCGCAACCACTCTGTACGCGCCCGTTCCAAAAAATTAACGTAACTGCCGTGATACACCACGCCGCCCGCATCAGTATCCTGGAAATATACGCGGACAGGAAGTGTGAAAATCTCGGCTGGCACAGGATGATGCATAGAAATTTTAATGGCGATGATTTGCTTTCATATATGACAGTGACATTTTGAATCGCTGTCTTGAATAATACAACAGATCACACTTCACGCGCCTCCTCCCGAAACCGCAACATCCGCCTTAATCCCCAGGCCAACGCCAGCAACACGATGCCGCACAACACAAGCGGCCACCACTGCGGTTTATTCCAGTGGCCGCGTAACGTATCGCGCTGTACCGCATCAATGCGCAGATATTTCATATTATTGTTGGCCATTTTATTCGGCTTGCTGTTATACAGCCAGGCATGACGCAGCACATAATCTTTGGGATGATGTCCCCATAACCACGGTGAATCGCGGTGCAATATTTCCAGCATATGGCCGATAATTTTTTGTCGTTGCGGGGTACTTTCCATATTTTTCATCTGCTCAAACAAGCGATCAAATTCAGGGTTACTATAGTTTGAAGCATTTTCCCCGCCGGTTTTAACCTTGCCTTGCGCGCCATGCAGCAGAAACAAAAAATTCTCCGGATCGGGGTAATCTGCATTCCAACCAAAATAAAACATCTGCGTATCACCTTTGCGTATCTTGTCCTGAAAGCGGTTGTAATCGGTACTGCGCGCCACGAGCTGCAGATTTATTTTCTCCATCTGCTTGCGTAGCCAATCCAGCCGCGCTTTACTCCCCACACCCGTGGCAGTGGTGTCCAGATAAATTACCAAAGGCTGTTTGGTTTTTTCATCCAGACCATTGGGATAACCCGCTTCTGCCAACAGCTTCCTCGCTGTCTCAATTGATCGTCGTTGAGGTGCGCCATCAGTGCCATTTGATCCGGCAACCCAGTCATATACATAATGATTGATACCCGCTGCGCCTTCACGATAACCAAAAATCCCCGGTGGAATAGGCGACTGTGCCGCGATACCACGCCCATTGGCAAAGATGGAAATAAATTCTTCCATATCGACCGCAATGGCAATCGCGCGCCGCAGCTTGGTGGCACGGGCGCTACCGCCACCCACCACGGGATCCAGCCAGTTAAATCCCATATACATGGTAGAGGTGGCGACCGAGGTAGACAAGGTTATTCCCTGCCCGCGCATTTCATCCGTGACATTAGCCTCACCGCCCACCCCGACCTGCACCGCCTGATCAAAACTGTCGGAGCTAATGCCGGCCGCATCGTAATATCCTTGCAGAAATTTATTCCAATACGGAATGGTTTCTTTTTCCAGACTAAATACCACCTGCTCGATTAACGGCAGTGGCTTACCTGCATCACGCAACAAACCTGCGCCCGCATCGCCCACCTCGCCCTCGGCCGGATAAAATTCACCCGAAAAGTTTGGATTGCGCGATAACACCATGCGCAGGTTGGGATCATTCTCGGACAAATAATACGGTCCGCTGCCAACTGGCCACCAGTCCAGGGTGAGATTGCGTTCCTGCAATCCCGGTTGCGCATAAAATATTTCGGCTTCCACCGGCATCGGCGAAAAAAACGGCATTGCCAACCAATACGCAAATTGCGGATACTTGCCATAAATTTTTATGCGGTATGTGGTGTCATCTACCACCTGCACCCCTTCCAGCGGGTATTCGCGCAAGTCTAAAAAACGGGATTTTTGAGTATCCAGCTTGCTTTGTGCCTGCTGCAAAGTTGCCGCATAGTTTTTCAGGCCGACAATATAATCATTCATTAATCCCGCAATCGGCGAATGAATTGCCGGATGTGCCAGCCGTTTAATTTGATACACATAATCCGCCGCAGTCACTGCGCGCGTGCCGCTACGCGGAAAATCATGCACGGCATATTTGTTCCGCAAGATGTCATGGTTCAACGCATGATATTCAAACTTTCCCGCCGCATCCCGTGCAAAAGCCGGATGCGGCTGGTAACGCAAATCGGGACGCAATTTAATTTCATACACGCTGAATGCGACCTTCGCAGCAGGTGCATCCGCAGCCAGGGGCCGATTGTTTTTATCCAGATAAATCACCCGAGGCATGGCACTTGCTGCCTGCGGAATAAGCGTGTAGGGACGTTTTAAATAATGATATTGCAGGGGGGGCTGATAAATTTGCGCCAGGAATACATACTCATTCTCGCTATAGGCGCGAGCAGGGTCAAGGTGCTTGGGGCGCTCAGTGAAAGCGGTATAGAAAATTGATTTGTTCTTATCCGCAACGGGATAGGGATTGTTCCATGATCCGCCACCGCAAGCAGCAAGACAACATAAAAGTGCAATACCAGTAATTCCAGTTCGCGTTAGAAAGGAGAACAAGGCGGCAAGGATGAGGTGACGAAGACAGTACATTTGAGTACGGCTAGGAGCCGAAGACGATGCCAACACAGTTATCGTTTTTAACACGAATTGGAATAAGCCGTTTCATGCGTACAAGTTTATCCTAAAAAATGCACTCTTTGCCTGCGGAGCTTCATTCTTTTCTTTTAATTTATTCCCCAAGCGCTCTTTCGCTGTAAGATTGCGCCCACACAAATATCAGGATTCATCACCTTACTTCACCCTATACTCCTATTTTTAAAGACACCTCATGAACCCGACCTGGCAGGAATTTTTACAGCGGCAAGGCGCAGTGATGCACGACCACATCGTGCAGAATTTTGGCGATCCGAACAGTGAACTGGTTGCCACACAAAGTGGCACAGTACTGTGCAACTTAAGCCAATTTGGCACGCTTAAAATTAGCGGAGCGGAGGCGCAATCTTTTCTGCAAAATTTACTCAGCAGTGATGTTAACGCAGTAAATATTCGGGGTGCCCAGCTCAGCAGCCTGAATAGCCCCCAAGGGCGGATACTGGCCAGCCTGCTCATTTGGCAGAGCGGGGGAGATTATTTTTTGCAGCTACCCGGCAGCTTGTGTGCTGCCACGCAAAAACGTCTGGCCATGTATATCTTGCGTGCCAAAGTAAAAATTGAGAATACCAGCACCCAAAATTCCAACATACAAACAATTAGTTTTGGCTTGGCCGGGGAACACGCGCACACCTTAATACAACAACATTTCGGGGATGTCCCGCAAAGTAATCTTGTCACGCAACCGTTTGGTCATGGCAATATTATTCGTCTCACCGAACAACGCTTTCAAATAAATGTCACGGCCCCTCACGCTATTGAATTGTGGCAAAAATTATCCGCGAAATCTCAATATGCAAGCGCGCAAATTGTCGGCTCGCCGTGCTGGGATTGGTTGCAAATTCGCGCGGGCATTCCGGTTATCTTACCGGCCACACAAGAGCAATTCGTGGCACAAATGGTTAATCTGGAATTGATCGGCGGCGTGAGCTTTAAGAAGGGTTGTTACCCGGGACAGGAAATAGTGGCGCGTATGCAGTATCTCGGCAAACTCAAGCGGCGTATGTATTTGGCGCACATTAGGGCAACCGATCATCCCATCCCACAAGCCGGAGATGAATTATTCAGTGCCGATATGGAGGAGCAATCCTGCGGCCGCATAGTGAACGCTGCGGCCGCGCCGGGTGGCGGTTACGACGTTCTGGCCGTGGTGCAAATCAGCAGCCAGGAATCGCAGGTCATACACTGGCAATCTCTGCAGGGCACAACACTGCAATTTATGCCACTACCTTATCCGTTTCCAAAACCAACCGATTCAAACAGGGGTAACGCTTAAAGCAATGTCGAATCAATCCCTGTGGGGAGACAACTGACCACGGGCAGAATTAATTTTTTAGTACCTGTTAAGTTATGGTCAAACGCATCATGATGTGCGGTATCCCCGCATCCATGAAAACCTCGCCTACTGTAACGAAGCCGTGGCGCACATAAAATCCGGTTGCTTGTGTTTGCGCGGCCAATTCAACGCACGCCAATTCACGGCTACGCGCAACATTCAACAACGCTTCCAGCACTGCACTACCCACCTGCTTGCCACGCCATTCCGGCAATACCGCCATGCGACCAATTTTCCCCTGCGAGGTTATGCGCCCGCTCGCAACCGCGCAACCATTTTTATTAATCGCCAACACATGCAGGCAAGATTCATCCAAGCCATCCCATTCCAACTCGGCACTGACCCCCTGCTCACGCACAAACACCGCCTCGCGCACCTCGCGCAGCAGCATCTTGCCATCGCACCAGGCAAGGGTGTGTACGGTAAATGAATAATCCATTTCATTCCCCCGCGTTGAATTAACCCAGCAAATTGACCTTGGTCCCCACTGCTATTAAATCAAATAATTCCAGCAAATCCACATTGCGCAACCGCACGCAACCCTTGGAACCTGGCCTGCCCATCACCGTGCTGTCTGGTGTGCCATGCAAATAAATATAGCGGCGCATGGTGTCGCGCTTACCCAGCCGGTTAAATCCCGGCTCGCATCCTGACAGCCACAGTATGCGCGTTAAAATCCAATCACGTCCGGGAAATGCCGCGCCCAGTTCCGGCGTGTAAATTTCGCCCGTGGGGCGACGTTTTACAAATACAGAATTAATCGGCTGACCTGCTCCAATCTTGGCACGAATAATATGCCGACCACGCGGCGTGCAATAGCTGCCATTCTCTTCACCCGCGCCATTGGCTGCAGTAGAGACCGCATAACGCCTGAACAACGCGCCAGCATCATCGAGCAACTCCAGCGTCTGGGTCGGTATATTAATATTGATTTGCATTGTGTGACTCATCTTCCCCGTTGCGCTGCTGGGCGCGGCGTGCAACAAAAAAATCACTCAGTATCTGCCCGCATTCTACTCCCAACACACCGCTCACAATCTTGGTATGATGATTCAAGCGCGGCTCAGAAAACACATTCAACACGCTACCACACGCCCCGGTTTTGTAATCATTCGCGCCATAAATCACCCGTGCAACACGCGCATGCATAATCGCCCCGGCGCACATCAGGCAAGGTTCCAGCGTCACGTATAACTCACAACCAGGCAACCGATAATTACCCACATGGAGTGCCGCATCGCGTAATGCCAACATCTCGGCATGGGCTGACGGATCATGCCGGGAAATGGGCGAATTGAAGCCGCGCCCAATAACCATTCCATTCAATACCACCACCGCGCCCACGGGCACTTCACCCGCTGTCCGGGCTTGCCTGGCAAGATCGATTGCCGCACGCATAAACGTAATATTTCCCTCACTCTCCGCAGGAGAGGCCAGGATTGAAGGGACAGTCCGGTCTTTATTCATGAAAAAATACTGCAGGCAATGATTCCCAGGGAGCAAACATAATT
>JBEBGP010000092.1:0-6620 GCA_040081045.1 Candidatus Nitrotoga sp. | reverse complement strand
ACCATATACACATCCACCGTATTTAACGGTGCGGGCGTATTCACCTCTTGCATAAGCGCCAGCAAACGTTCTATGCCCATCGCAAAACCACAGGCAGGCGCAACGTTGCCACCAAGCTGCTCGATCAAACCATCAAACCGCCCGCCTGCACACACTGTACCTTGCGCACCCAGATGCGTAGTCGTCCACTCGAATACCGTGCGGTTGTAATAATCCAGTCCGCGTACCAGACGCGGATTGATTTCAAATTTTATTTTGTGGTTCTGCAGAATTTTCTGCACACTTTCAAAATGTTTGAGCGCGTCATCATCAATGTCACTCATGAGGCCGGGCGCTGCGGCAATTAAATCCTGCATGGCCGGATTTTTACTGTCCAAAATACGCAGCGGATTGCTGTGCAAACGGCGCAGCGCATCCGCATCCAATTCGCTTTGATGCGCCTCAAAATGGGCAATTAATTTTGCCCGATGCCGCTGCCGCGCTGCCGCATCACCCAGCGTGTTTAACTGCAAAGTAATATCGCGCAATCCCAGCTTTTGCCACAAACGCGCGCACATCAAGATGTGTTCGGCATCAATATCCGGGCCTGCAAATCCCAACGCCTCCACTCCTATTTGGTGAAACTGGCGATAGCGGCCTTTTTGCGGACGCTCGTGCCGGAACATGGCGCCGCTGTAGTACAGGCGCTGCGGTGCGTTATATAGCAAATTATGTTGCAACGCCGCGCGCACACAAGATGCCGTTCCTTCAGGACGCAAAGTGAGATGATCACCATTCAACACATCTTCAAAACTATACATTTCCTTTTCGACAATGTCGGTCACATTGCCAATCGCGTGCTTGAACAACGCAGTTGGTTCCAGCAGCGGCATACGAATATTGCGATAACCGTATTGCTCCAACCAGGCACGCACGGTGTCCTCAAACGACAACCAGAGCATCGCTTCATCCGGCAGAATGTCGTTCATACCGCGCACAGCTTGTAAGGAGGAGTGACTCATTGTTATTTTTCAGGCCGTTGCGGTGCGCCTGGCATATTTGCGCGCCACATAATTATCGACGATCAATTTGAATTCGCCCGCAATATTAGCACCGCGTAGCGTGACTACTTTTTCGCCATCCACATATACGGGCGCAGCCGGATTCTCGCCACTGCCCGGCAGGCTAATTCCTATATTCGCCATTTTGCTTTCACCGGGACCATTAACAATGCAACCCATAACGGCTACCGTCATTTCTTCTGCGCCCACATATTGTTCGCGCCAGACATTCATTTGCGCGCGCAAATAAGTTTGTATGTTTTGTGCAAGCTCCTGAAATACTGTGCTGGTGGTACGCCCGCAACCGGGGCAAGCAATGACCATCGGGGTGAATGAACGCAGACCCATGGTTTGCAGAATTTCCTGCGCGACGATCACTTCCCGGGTGCGATCTCCGCCTGGCTCGGGCGTAAGAGAAATGCGTATGGTGTCGCCTATACCTTCTTGCAGCAGCACTGCCAAGGCCGCAGTTGAGGCTACAATTCCCTTGGAACCCATGCCCGCTTCGGTCAATCCCAGATGCAAAGGATAGTCGCAGCGCCTGGCCAAATCACGATACACCGCGATCAAGCTTTGCACTTCACTCACCTTGCAGGAGAGCACAATACGATCATGCCCCAAGCCCAATTCTTCCGCGCGTTTCGCGCTATCCAGAGCCGACACGATCAACGCTTCATGCATGACTGCTGCAGCATCCAGTGGCTGCGGAAGCCGGGCATTGGCATCCATCATGCGCACGATTAAATCCTGATCCAAACTGCCCCAATTAACTCCAATTCGCACCGGCTTGTTGTTGCGGCAGGCGACCTCTATCATCATGGCGAATTGATCTTCGCCCTTGCGATGGCGACCCACATTGCCAGGGTTAATACGATAGCCGCCTAGAACCTTCGCACATTCCGGAAAGTCGGTTAATAAGCGATGACCGTTGTAATGAAAATCTCCGATGAGCGGTACGCCGCAATTCATGCGATCAAGTTGCTCACGAATGGCGGGAACCTGTGCGGCAGCCTCGGGGGTATTAACGGTGATACGCACCAATTCAGAGCCGGCTTGCGCCAACTCAAACACCTGTTGTGCGGTGCCTTGAGCATCCACAGTATCCGTGTTGGTCATAGACTGCACCACGACCGGTGCACCGCCACCTATCGCGACACCATCAACCATAACGCGCTGCGTTGCGCGGCGCGTGACCCTGTGCTGACTCATCATTTACTCCAGCGTCAAGCGCGCCACTCCCGCTCGATTGTGCGATGCAAGGTCAATCCGCCGACCTTTGTAAAATAATTGAACCTTACCGGCATTACCGATCTTAACCGTAAAAGGTGGATTGATACCTCCAACCTTCCGCTCACTGCCTGCCAAATTCAATTGCGCCATTAACACTACCCCGTCTTTATCCATCACTTCCACCCAGGCATCTTCTTCAAACACCATGTGTATCAGCGGACCAAGGCGCGCAGGTACGGCACCGGCGACAACAGGGACAACCTTTACTTCGGATGAATCTGCCGCAGTAGTGGCTTGAACAGCAAGGATTGCGGAAGCAGGCAAGGGTAATTCCACAATTTTTGTTCTGGGAACTGCGTTTGTACCGTTGCCCAACCATACAAATATTGCCAACACCAGTGCAACGGCCAGCCCTCCGGCAAGCCAAACGATATTATGTTTACGGGCAGCGTAGACCCCCGGAAGAGGCGCATTTTTACCCCTCATCACGGGCAGTGCATCCACTGTCCTGGTCGACGCGCCAGGCAATGCAACCAATAGTGACGCCGAATCAATTTGTAACAACTTCAATCTGGCGCGGCGCAAATTTAAGATGACCCGCCACATCGGCCAAGCTCAAGCCTGCACGTTCTCGTGCCGCACGCAGCGTGGCTCCGACACTGATCTTCTGTGCCGTACCATTTTTTAAAGTATTGTCTGGCCGGGTGTCCATTACTTGCCGATCAATAACAATTGAGTTTCCCGTGCATCTGGGTAACGTCTGCGCAATTGTGCCGCGTAAATTTTCTCGGACGCTTGATCGCCTAACTTGCGCTCAATATGCACCCCCATCCATAAATTTCCAGACGTTGCGGCGGAAGAATTTATTTGCATAAAGAGCTGAAAGTTGGTTTTTGCCGCCGCATAATTTCCTTTTTCAAAATTAATCTCCGCCAAATTTAACCATGCTTCGGGAATATCTGCTCTTAAAGCGAGTGCTTTTCGCAGATATTCTTCAGTAGCTTTAATGTTGCCCGCTTTTCTGGAGCATATCCCCGCATTCAAATACGCCTTCTCGGGCGTTGCATAGAGTGGATTTTTTACGGCATCCAAAAAATGGGGGATAGACTCATTTTCTCTGCCGCGCTGGCACAGAAACCAACCATAGTTGTTATGCGTGTCCGAATCATGGCGATTCAACTTTAAGCTGTACTTGAAATCCTCATCCGCGCGCCGATCTTCACGCAAAGCCATGCGTATCAATCCGCGCATACTGTAGGCTGGCGCATAATCAGATACCGCATGCAAGGCGATATTAACTTCTTCCAGGGCAATTTTGTATTGTGTTCGCTCGTAATATTGTGCAGCCAATTCAGTGTGAATTTTGGCGCTGGCCTGTGCTTTGGTCAGACCCTGCGACTGACTGCCACCCGAACCACCACCAGATTGCGTCGAACAGGCTGACAGCACAAGCACTACGGCAATCAGCTTTATTTCCAGTACCCACATCGCCAGCCGTTGTTTCACGGGCGCGCCTCCATCAGACGATGCGTTCGTTTGGTTTTGTCCTGCACTTGCCCGGCCAACTGTCCACAGGCAGCATCGATATCATCCCCCCGCGTTTTACGGGTGGTTGTCACAATACCGGCTTGCATTAACACATCACGAAAGCGCTGAATGGTGTCCCTGTCAGAGCATCGATAATGTGTTTGCGGAAACGGATTGAACGGGATTAAATTTAACTTGCATGGCACATCGCGTACCAACTCGATTAACTCGTGCGCCAACTGCACGCTATCGTTCACACCGCGTAACATGACGTATTCGAAAGTTATAAAATCACGCGGAGCTTTTTCAAGATAACGTTGGCAGGCCGCCATCAACAAATCCAACGGGTATTTTTTATTGATGGGCACCAACACATCACGCAAAGCATCATTTGGAGCATGCAATGAGACCGCCAGCGCAACCGGGCACGCATCGCGCAGTTTGTCCATCGCCGGCACAATACCCGATGTGGACAACGTGACTCGGCGACGCGACAAACCATATGCATGATCGTCCAACATCAACCGTAGCGCGCTTACCGTATTGTTAAAATTCAGCAGCGGCTCACCCATGCCCATCAGTACCACATTGCTGACCGGCCACAGGCCATCGGCATCTTTACCCATCAGGCGGTTGGCCCACCATAACTGGCCAATAATTTCCGCAACACTTAAATTACGGTTAAAACCCTGTTTACCGGTCGAGCAAAATGAACAATCCAGCGCGCATCCGGCTTGCGTGGAAACGCACAACGTACCGCGCTCGGCTTCCGGAATGAACACTGTCTCAATCGCATTGCCCGTGCCAACATTCAACAACCATTTTCGCGTACCATCGCTGGAAAGCTCTTCACGCACCACAGCAGGCGCGGTGATACAAGCCTCCCGTTGCAACCTGTCACGCAAAGATGCCGCCAAATCCGTCATTGCGGAGAAATCAGACTCCCCATTTTTGTGAATCCAGCGCAACACCTGGCGCGCACGAAAAGGCTTCTCACCCCGCACGGCGAACCAGTCAGTCATTTGTTGCGCGTCAAAATCGAGCAGGTTGGTAGTCATCAAATTTCAGCAGTTTTCAAACGTTAACAGTACAACTCTATACCCGGCTGGCAATAAATAATCAGCGGGAATAAATATTCATACCGGGGAAAAAATAAGCAATCTCCACTGCAGCCGCCTCCGGCGCATCAGAGCCATGTACCGCGTTGGCATCGATGCTATCTGCAAAATCGGCACGGATTGTTCCTTTGGCAGCTTTCTTGGGATCGGTTGCGCCCATCAAATCCCTGTGCCTGAGGATAGCATTCTCACCTTCCAGTGCTTGCACAATAACCGGGCCGGAAATCATGAAATCCACCAAATCTTTGAAAAATGGGCGTGCCTTGTGCACGGCATAAAATCCCTCCGCCTCGGCACGGGACAGTTGCATCATGCGTGCAGCAATGACTTTTAAACCTGCATTTTCAAAACGCGTGTAAATCTGACCGATTACATTTTTGGCAACAGCGTCAGGTTTAATGATCGATAAAGTGCGTTCAACAGCCATACTACTTTCTCCAGACATATATTCAAGTTAATCAAAAAAACCGTGCGTTATTCTATCAGGCTTTAGGCCTTGTGTCGCGCCGCCCCTGACTGTAATTGCCTTAACTGTCAGAACATTATTCCCGGCACTCCGGGGTGACCCATCAACGAGACATCAATATTTCAGCCAAATATTTATTGAGAAGTGCATTACAATACCGGGTCGTTTTATTTTGTTTGTCTCCCCAATTTATATCTCAGAAAGGAAGCAGTATGGCAATTAAATCATTTCATCCCCCGCAACGCACTCTGATGGGTCCGGGTCCATCCGATGTCAGCGCGCGCGTATTGGCCGCGTTAGCCAGGCCTACCATTGGTCACCTGGATCCCATGTTTGTGACCATGATGGATGAAATGAAAGAGTTGTTAAAGTACGCCTTTCAAACAAAAAATGAATTAACAATGCCCATCTCCGCCCCCGGCTCTGCCGGCATGGAGGCATGCTTTGTAAATTTGGTGGAACCGGGAGACAAGGTAATCGTCTGTCAGAATGGCGTGTTTGGCGGACGCATGAAAGAAAACGTCGAGCGCTGCGGCGGTGTGGCAGTGATGATTCAGGATGATTGGGGTCGCGCTGTCGATCCGCAAAAGTTGGCCGATACATTAAAAGCAAACCCCGATACAAAAGTTGTCGCTTTTGTACACGCTGAAACGTCCACTGGCGCATTGTCAGATGCAAAAACCTTGGTTGAACTGGCACACAAGCATGGCTGCCTGACTATTGTGGATGCCGTCACTTCGCTGGCCGGCTCACCGCTCAAAGTAGATGAGTGGAACATAGACGCAATTTATTCGGGTACTCAAAAATGCCTGTCCTGCACACCTGGATTGTCTCCCGTGAGCTTCAGCCCACGCGCCCTGGAAAAAATTAAAAATCGCAAAATCAAGGTTCAAAGCTGGTTTCTGGACTTGAATCTGGTGATGGGCTACTGGGGCGCAGCCACCAAACGCGCCTATCATCATACTGCGCCGATCAACGCACTGTATGGTTTGCACGAATCGTTGGTCATGCTGCAAGAAGAAGGTTTGGAAAATTCCTGGACGCGGCATCAGAAAAATCATCTGGCATTACGGGCCGGATTGGAAGCGATGGGGCTGCAATTTGTTGTGCCAGAAAAAGAACGTTTGCCACAACTGAATGCTCTGACCATTCCGGCAGGCGTGGATGATGCGGCGTTGCGCTCGACTTTACTGAATGAATACCAATTGGAAATTGGTGCAGGACTGGGTGTGATGGCCG
>JBEBGP010000196.1:0-1641 GCA_040081045.1 Candidatus Nitrotoga sp. | reverse complement strand
CGCATACGGTTGATACCAGTCGCCCACCCATTCGGAGACGTTGCCCGCCATATCCATCACGCCGAACGGTGATTTGTCTTCTGGATATGAACCCACGGGTGCGATTGGGTTATCTTGATTGCGATCAGCCAGCTTGTCGTTCGCCTGGCCGTCGTTGGTTTTTTTAATATCAAATACATTGCCCCAGGGATACTCGTACCCCTGTTTGCCGCGCGCGGCAATTTCCCACTCATTCTCGGTGGGTAAACGTTTTTTCAGCCAAGTGCAATATTTTTGCGCATCACTCCAGGTGACTGACATGACAGGCAGGTTGTCCTGCGCGCGTTGAATTTTCAGCGTGCTCCACACCTGCACCCATCGAAATTATCATCGGTGCGCCGTCCTCTCCGCTACTGGATACATAGATGGCAGCGGTGTTGAGTGTTTTTGATTTGATAGCTTTATGTGTTGTTACTGCTGTGTTTGGGGTCAGCCTCACACCATCATTGTTGCAATGGCAAGTGTCGCTCTGACCACTGCTTATGCACTACAAATCCCCGTGTTACCTCATGCCAAATATTTTCTTGGTCGCGTTTTAACGTTGCCAGCAGCAGTGCTTCATCTGTCGTTTTAAAATGTTCAGTCAGTGTGTGGCACATCCCGGCATATGTCTGAACATCAGCACCTTGTGCCAAACGCACTGGAGCGAGCCAGCGCAGGCGAGGCAAAATTATCCAACCCGTGTTTATTTGATGCAGTGGCAATGGCGTTTGTCCGTGGCGTATCCACCAGCCGGATAAATGCGATGCCGAGACACCCGGTAATTCGTTTGCACCGGGGGCTGTCGCGCTTGAACTTACCGGATAAAATAAATAGCCTTTGATAAAAGCCTGGGTTTTATCCAGTGCCACACCATCTGGTAATGCCGCCAGGCCGCTTGCTGTACTGCCCAAACGTAGCTGTTGTTGAAAGATGCGGGTGAGTTTCAGGTCTAGTCGGTCATGCCCGCCGGGACCTAAAAATGTGTGGGATGTGGCAGGCGTTGCGGTTTGCAGATAAAACTTTACCGCAACTTCCCAGTGACTGGTGTAGTGGGCTGTGCGAATTAACAAATCATATTCACCCATCGTGCGGCTGGCATCCATCACCTGCAAATTGGCGGCAATAATTCTTATGTCAGGGTGGTGGCTTAACCAGAATCTGATAAGCGTTTCAAAATAATGACCGAGGCGGCGAGTGGGTCGGGCGGCTATAAATTGATGCAAGGCAGCCGGATTTTTATCCAACACATTGAGCCACGCGACTGAATTTTTTAATTGTTCAATACACCAGGCATCATCTATAACGTGCCCGGCATAGGGTGGGTAAGTTGCATCAGCCAAACCTGGCGAACCGATGATCCACGCCAGATCGCGCACAGCTGCATCTTGCAGGGTATGTAGGAGAATATGGCAGGGGCTATGGCTGTTCATGAGATTTGCAAATGGTTAAGCATTACAGGCCGAGCAGCACACCGTGGCATCCTGCCGGGACGGATGCGGTAATCTGCAGAAAATGTTGCATAGTGCCTGCGTGGGTGATTTATTCCAGTTCGCGTTAGAAAGGAGAACAAGGCGGCAAGGATGAGGTGACGAAGACAGTACATTTAAGTACGGCTATAAC
>JBEBGP010000344.1:0-1646 GCA_040081045.1 Candidatus Nitrotoga sp. | reverse complement strand
CCACCAGCATCCGTGAAAATGCACTGTCCTTTGTCGTGAATGATTCTACTGTCAGTTATACAGGAGATGAATATGAGCAGGTGCTGCTGCATTTTTATATGGCGCTGAATTTTCTGGAGCTGGGCAAGCCAAATGCCGCACGGGTAGAGGCATTGCAGGTCGACATTAAATTGCGCGAGCTGGATGAAAATTCCGGGTCACAACAATCCGGTGAACACGCCTTATCGCGCTATCTGACCGCGATGATTTATGAAGACGGCAGCGAGTGGAGTGATGCCATGATTGCCTATCGCAAAGCGTATGAAGAATACAAAAAAACCACTGCAACACCCGTCCCCAACCTGTTGAAACAGGATTTATTGCGCCTGACTCAGCGCCTGGGATTGCGCGATGAACAGGCAAAATATCAAACCGAGTTTGAAATTACGCCGGAAAAAATATCTGCCATACCACCGGAAGAACCTTCCGAAAAATCTGCCCCTGAATCCGAAGAACATGAGCAACCTGCCATGCCCGGAAACGGGGAGATAATCTTTTTTCTGCATAATGGGCTGGCTCCCATTAAACGCGAAAAAGCCGTTTCATTGCTGGATGTGGGCAGTGGCAAAATCGTGCGAATTGCTTTGCCATATTATCAAGTGCGGCCCAATCTGGTACACGCAGCGCGCATCAGCGTGGTGGAACAACGGCCTGTACCAGATATAGTGCTGCTAGATTCAATCAAACCAAATACAAACACAACAAAGACCATGACTACTGAGCAAATGGAGAATGTTGCCGCAATCGCCGAACACACACTGAATGCACGTATGCCAGCCATTACCGCACGCACCCTGGCTCGTGCAGTTGCCAAGGTTCAATTACAAAATGCCGTAACCAAATCGTCAAGCAAAGATAAGGAAGCGGTAGCGAGGTTAATCGGTGGCGTTGCCATGCAAATTGCATCGATTGCCACTGAGCGCGCAGATACACGCAGCTGGCTGACGCTACCCTCAAATATTCAGTTGGCGCGGCTTCCGCTTTCTCCCGGGAATTACAGAGTCAGGGTAGAACTGCTTGCAGCAGGCGGGCAGGTGGTTGACACTCGCGAATACGCGGATGTTGTTGTTGTCCCTGCGCGCAAAACCTATTTGACGGAGCATTGGGTGGCGGTACAACCTGCTATTGAGCGAACCACAATCCCACCACCCGCTGCTTCGGTACCTCTATCCAGGCCTGACCGCAAACAGTTCGTCGCACAACCCACCTCGGCACTACCCTCAAATATCAACCAAACTATCGGGAGAAAATAATGCGCGCCGTCATTTTAACCATGCTGATTACCGCCATTTTAAGTGGTTGCGTTTCCTCCAAACCATCTCAACCTGGCTGGATTGCGGGCGCAAGCGGAAAGTTTCCAAGCACTGACTATTTGCTGGGGCGCGGGCAGGCAAATTCGCTGGAAGATGCCAAAGATAGGGCACGTGCCGATATTGCGAAGGTGTTTCAGGTAGCGCTGACTGTCGCCAGCGATGATGCGCAAAGTTTTAAAACTCACTCTGCCAATGGTTCGTCTGCGGATGACTCTGCTGCAAGCGATCATTCAGCCAACAGGCGTACAGGAATATTTGAAGGCAGCTACTTTCGCCGCATTACTGCACACACCG
>JBEBGP010000096.1:0-6662 GCA_040081045.1 Candidatus Nitrotoga sp. | reverse complement strand
AACCGTGATTCTTCCTCTATCGAATCTAACGGTAATAAACAAACTCATTTTTTGATTTCAGATACAAGCGATAACTGTGCAGGAACCAACCTAAAACGCATCCCAGTATCAATGTAAAAAATATCAATAACGCACTCGATAATGAAATTGTCCAGAATAAAAATTTGATCTCAACCATTGCAACATTCTGAGCGATGAATATTATTGCTAAGATCGAAAGAAGTAATATCAGTACAAGTTTTAATTTCATTTTTATATCCTCGTAAACAATGCCAACCTTGATGTCATCCCACATTTTGTCAGCCGTTACCTTGACTTGATTCCAAGCTTCGCCACGGGCCTTCTCTAATTCCAGAATTTCTTCATATGCTGCATTCCGCTTAACGCGCAACTCAACATGCCAAGTATACTTATCTCATTTCCATATACGACATTCCGTGCGCTAGCGCACATAAAGTCAATTTCTTTGAAAGCTTCTTTGATGAGGATTGGGGACAATTCAAGTCATTCAGCGCGCAATCCCCCGGAAAGTGGGAATTAAGGGGAGGAAATAAAAAAGGCCGTCTTGCGACGGCCTATGATTAATTGCTCTATATCCTGTACTGCATGGATTACGGAGCAGGTTGCGTTACCGTATTACCATCCAGAGTCACTGCAGTCTGTGCCAACAATCGGCCATTTACTGTTGCACCTGTCGCAAGCGTAATTCCTGTTTGTGACAGTATCACTCCCTCCATGTGTGCGGTCGTACCAAGCACGACAACTCCGGCGACCTGCCAGAAAATATTCTTAGGCAATGCACCGCCAGTCAAAATCACTTGAGTAGCAGAAGCTTGGGTAATATCGCCCGATATCTGGAATATCCAAACATCGGTTGCTCCACCGTTGAGTGTGACATTCGTTGTTATCGAAACACCTGTACCCCATTTGTAAAGGCCAGGAACTAGGGTTAGCCCACCAATTTCTCCGGCACCCAGTTCGGTGAAATCGGGGGTTACACGCCCGGCAGCATCGGTATAGGCAGCTTCCATATTGCTGACTGCTGTGGTCAGATTAGCCGGGGTAGGAGAAGCGTAGTTGGCTGCGTAAACCTTTCCGGTAACCTGGCTGGTTGTGGAAAATGTACCCGTGCCATCCATTATTAGCGAGAATCCCGTTATGGCTGTCGAATCGATAGGACTTACCCCGATATCGCCAGTCACTACAGAGGGAGGAACGGTTGAAATACCCGTCTTTGCCAGAATCGCGTAGTTGCCCGCTAAGCCCAGATCAACTGGAAGTTGTCCTGTCGTTGCTGCTGCAACAGTGGTAAAGCTCCATGTTTTATCTACCGCCAATGCATTGCCCGCCAAATCCTTGACCACGGTGGTAATTGTGGCCGTATAGAGGGTGTTGTTTGCAAGATTATTGGTCGGATTAAATGTCGCGGTTGTAGTGCTGGGGGATGACACTGCACCTGCAACTACCGTAGCTCCTTGCTTTAGGGTAAAGCTGGAAGTAGTGATGGTTACCGGATCCATCGCCTCGCTAAAGGTGGCGGTGATGTTCGCGTTGACTGCCACACCAGTAGCTATATTCGCAGGAAGGGTGGAGCTCACGGTGGGCGCGGTGGTGTCTGCCGTTGTGCCAGTAGTAAAACTCCATGTTTTAGCAACAGCAAGTGCATTGCCAGCCAAGTCCTTGACCCCGGTGGTCACTGTAGCCGTATAGAGGGTGCTGGAGGCAAGATTGACGTTCGGATTGAAAGTCGCCGTTGTGCCCGTATAGGTCACAACACCTGTCACAGCCGTGGCTCCTTGCGTTAAGGTCAAAGTCGCGGTGGTAATGGTTGTTGGATCCATTGCTTCGCTAAAAGTAACGGCGATATTCCCGCCAATCGCCACACCGGTAGCCGCATCCGAAGGAACGGTGGAACTCACGATGGGTGCGGTGATGTCTGCCGCTGTACCAGTGGTGAAACTCCATGTTTTGGCAACAGCAAGTGCATTGCCCGCCAGATCCTTGACCACGGTGGTAATTGTGGCCGTATAGAAGGTGCTGGAGGCAAGATTGACGGTCGGATTGAAAGTTGCTGTTGTGTTTGTATAGGTCACAACACCTGTCACAGCCGTGGCTCCTTGCTTTAAGGTAAAGTTGGAAGTAGTGATGGTTACCGGATCCATCGCCTCGCTAAAGGTAGCGATGATGTTCGTGTTGATTGCCACACCAGTAGCTGCATCCGTAGGAAGGGTGGAACTCACGATGGGTGCAGTGGTATCTGCCGCCGTACCGGGAGCCGTACTTCCATCACTACAGCCCGCCACAAAAGCGAATAGCAGCAATGCCATAAACCACGTCAGTGGGTTTGAGATATTTTTGAATATGTTCATTTTATTTCTCCTTATTTATTATGATCCTGAAAAACAACCAGTGTAATCAACCACACCTTGTTGGTACTTATCCTGTTGTAGCTGCTGACTAAACAACTAGCCAAGAAACCCTCACAGTTGCTGCCTTTATCTCACTTTCTTCCACCACGCTCCGTGCGCTGGCGCACATAAAGTCAATTTTCTTTGAAAGTTTTTTTGATGAGAATTGAGGGCAATTCAAATCATTTAGCGCGCAATCCCACGGAAAGTGGAAATCAGGAGGGAGGAAATAAAAAAGGCCGTCGCGAGACGGCCTTTTATTTACTACTTTACATCTTAATACTACATACCTTACGGAGCAGACTGTGTAACTGTATTCTGATCAAGATCGACCCTCTATTGTTGCGCCAGTTACCATCGTAATATTTATTTTGGCCAATATTTACGACTATTCCTGATGCTTTATGGTCGAGTAACGGTAGCTTGATCAAGCGTGACCGCAGTTTGTGCCAACAATCTGCCATTCAATGTTGAACCTGTTCTCATGACGATGTCAGTTTGTGACAGAATTACACCTTTCATCTTTGCTGTTGTGCCCATGGTTACCGTAGCGGCAGATTGCCAAAAAACATTTTTAGCTAATGCACCCCCCGCTAATACCACCTCTGTAGCAGCAGCTTGATCAAGCCCTCCCGCCATCTGAAAGACCCAAACATCTGTTGCACTGCCACTGAGCGTTAAAATTGTCCCCGATGGAATCAATACTTGTACTGTGCAGGTATATACGCCAGGAACAATAGTCAAACCGCCAAAACTTCCAGCTCCAGGGCAAGCAGTAGTGAGTCCACCCCCGGCTGGTGCCATTCCGGCAGCAGCGGTATAGGCAGTTCCCATGTCCCCTACTGCGGTGGTCAGATCAACAGAAGTGCTCCCCCCCACATTGTCGGCAGCGAATAATTGCCCAGTCACTTGAGCGGAGCCAAAAGAGGTGTCCGTAGACTCATTAATTAATGACCATCCCGTTAAAAATGTTCGCGCAGCAGGACTTAATCCAATATTCCCTGTTAAAACAGAGCTTGGTATAGATGAAACACCTGTTTTTGCCAGTATTGCATAATTACCAGCCTTGCCCAGATTTACACAACTCGCTCCTGTGCAGACGGCCCCGGTTGCTCCTAAGCCCGTATTTACGCCTGTCCCGCCACCACCATCACTACATCCTGCCACTATGGCAGCTAGCAATAGGGTTGTGGACAATATCATTGGTTTTTTAATTTTCGAAAATTTATTCATTTTAATCTCCTTAAATGTTTGATCCAGGTTAAGTCTCAGTACTATCAACCAATTTTCAGTTGGCCTGTTATGCAAAATTAAGGTTCTAACATTGATCTGATAAAATTTAATCTTTCCATTAACCAAAACAAGTCTTCATTTCACATAGACAATGCAATATCCCACTTCTGCTTACAACACTCTGTGCGCTAGCGCACACTAGAAAATATTTCCTTAAAATCTGAAGGCAGTTTTCAAACATTAATGGGAGATATGTTGGCTGTCCTATAGCTTGGTTGTAGCGTGGTAGATTGGTTGTAGTGTGGCCGTTTGAACATCAAATAAATTTTCGCTAATGGTTTTGCTCTCAGCAGACCATTAGATCGCACAACCAGCCGCGCTTTACTCAGTCCCCAACAATAAATACCGCATCATAAATTTTGGTATGCACCAAACTTATGCACCCCACCCTTGCGCCGCACTGATTTATTGCGCACACTCTGGGAGACAAATCACTGTACAACGTAACTTGTTGATTTATCATTATCAAACCAGTGGCACAGCTATTGCTGATATAGTTTACAAATAGTTATGGGCAATACCATGCATGAAACAAAATCAATTTGTTGTTACTGCGGAGTCGGGTGCGGAGTCATCATCAGCACGGACATCGACGCTGGCACAGGCACAGCCAAAATCACGGGCGTGCGCGGTGATCCCGATCATCCGGCGAATTTCGGGCGACTGTGTACTAAAGGCTCCACGCTGCATTTAACCGTGCATGAGGAAATGCGTGCGCTACACCCTGAAATGCGTACTGGGCGCGGCGCACCTCGCCAGCCTGTGGGTTGGGATGTGGCACTGGATGCGGTGGCAGATAAATTTGCGAATGTCATACAAAAACACGGCCCCGATGCAGTCGCTTTTTATATTTCAGGGCAGTTGTTGACTGAAGATTATTACGTCTTCAATAAGCTGGCGAAAGGTTTAATCGGCACAAATAACGTTGATACCAATTCACGTTTGTGCATGTCGTCGGCTGTGACAGGCTATAAAGCAACGCTCGGCATGGACGCGCCACCGGGATGTTATGAAGATATAGATCACGCGCAATGTGTTTTTATCGCGGGGTCGAACACCGCATTCGCCCATCCCATTCTTTTCCGGCGCATTGAAGATGCGCGCAAGAAAAATCCCGCCCCAAAAATGATCGTGGTCGATCCGCGCCGCACTGATACTGCCAGCATGGCCGATTTGCATTTGGCGATTTTGCCCGGCACCGATGTCGCATTATTTAACGCCATGCTGCACGTCATGCTGTGGGAGGGTTGGTGCGATCAACAATATATTGCTACACACACCGTAGGCTTTGAACAGATCAAAGCAACAGTTAAAGATTTCACCCCTCAATTTGCCGCAACAATCTGCGGCATAGCTGCCGAAGATATTGTGCAGGCCGCGCGATGGTTTGCTACCTCATCTGCCACGCTCTCTTTGTACTGCCAGGGACTGAATCAATCGGCACATGGCACACATAAAAATGCCGCGCTGATTAACTTACATTTGGCTACCGGACAAATCGGCAAGCCCGGTGCTGCGCCATTTTCACTCACTGGACAGCCGAATGCCATGGGCGGGCGCGAAGTGGGCGGCATGGCGAATCTTTTATCCGGCCATCGTAATTTGGCTGATCCCAAGCATCGCGCAGAAGTGGCAGCGTTGTGGAGCATAGACTCTGTGCCTGCACAGCCGGGCAAGACCGCAGTAGAAATGTTTGAAGCGGTGCGTAGCGGCGCAATAAAAGCCATCTGGATCGCGTGTACCAATCCGGCGCAATCCATGCCTGATTTGAAATTGGTCAACGAAGCATTGCAAACCGCCGAGATGGTGGTGGTGCAAGAAGCCTTCCACCATACCGATACCACACACTATGCCGATGTGCTGTTGCCCGCCACCACCTGGGGCGAAAAAGATGGCACAGTGACCAATTCCGAGCGTTGCATTTCGCGTGTGCGGGCGGCTGTTTCCGCTGCAGGTGAAGCGCGACATGATTGGGAAATTGCAGTGGATTTTGGTCAGCGTTTGGCGCACCGTTTAGGCCGTCCTTCGTTGCTGGAATTCTTAAATAACGAAGCAATTTTTAACGAACATCGCGAAACAACACGCGGGCGCGATCTGGACATTACCGGCTTGAGTTATGCGTTGCTGGAAAGTTCCGGGCCACAACAATGGCCTTTCGTGGCGGGCGCTGTGCAAGGTAAAAAACGCTTATATGAAGATGGCATTTTCCCGACCGAAAGTGGCCGCGCAAATTTTCTCGACACACCTTATTTACCCACGGCTGAAGATACCGACGCACGCTACCCCCTGCACTTTAACACCGGGCGGCTGCGCGACCAATGGCATGGCATGAGTCGCACCGGAAATGTGGGGAGACTCTTCAGCCATGTGGAAGAGCCGCTGCTGTCCATGCACGCGGACGATATGGCACGACGCAAATTGATGAATGGCGACATCGTGCAAGTCACCAGCCGACGCGGCAATCTGCATCTACGCGTAGCTGCATCACCCGAGATGCGCCCCGGTCAAACTTTTATGCCGATGCACTGGGGCAATCAATTCATGCGCGGATTGGGTGCAAATGCGCTGACTATCAATCAATTTGATCCGCAATCAAAACAACCCGAACTGAAACATGCTGCCGTGCAAGTCAGCAAATTAAATTTGCCCTGGCAAATGGTGGCCATGCGGTGCGGACAGGCTGCCCAACGCTTGGCGCGCTTGCAACCGCTGCTGGCGCAATTTGATTATGCCACGCTGGGTTTGTATGGTCGCGACAATGAATTGGTCATCCTGCGGGCGGCACATCACGCCGCCGTGCCCGATGCGCTATTAAATGAGATAGACGAAATTTTACAATTGGATGATGCACACAAAGTAATGAATTATCGCGACACCAAACGCGGTATTTCCAAACGCGCCTTGCTGCATGGCGATCATTTAATCGGCGTGCGTTTAACGGGCGAAACCGTGGCACGCGAT
>JBEBGP010000023.1:0-6666 GCA_040081045.1 Candidatus Nitrotoga sp. | reverse complement strand
GTACAGTCCCGCTTAACGCTGATGTCCGGCAATGTGCCGTTTGACAGTCCTCTCGCGGGAGCCAGACCATGAGCGCCACTTTGAAAACGCATAGCCAGGCATTCATAAAAAAACACTGGCTTTCTCGCACGTCGAGTGAACGGCAAATACTGACGTTTGCTGCCGGAATATTAATACCCTTGCTTGCCTATTTTTTGCTGTGGCAACCCGCCCGCACTGCCGTTGAAAAATTACAGATCAACCTTCCAACCATGCGCGCACAAGCCTTGCAGCTTCAGGCACAAACCGCTGAAGTGGCAAGATTGCGCCATCTTCCCAAGCCTGCCGTGCTGGATGCCCAATCCTTGAAATCGGCAGTTGAGGCAGCTGTGGCGCGCCATAAAATACACGATGCCATCTCCGCTTTGGATAAACAGGAGCCTAATGCCGTTCAAATTTCTCTTGCTGCAATATCATTTGAAAAATGGCTGCACTTTCTGCATGAATTGCAACGAGAACAACATGTGCGTGCCGAATCAATCAGTATCGCCGCACTACCGCAAACTGGCATGGTAAAAATCAATGCCGTACTGAGCAGTGGTGGGGTATCGGGCAATGGAGGGGCGCGGTGAAATTATTCGGCAAAGTTCCGGTTACGCTTTTTGTACTCGCTCTGCTCATCACGCTCATCATCACCGTTCCTGCCACACTATTAAACAGTCTGACGACTCGATTTACACATGGCCGTTTGCTGTTAACCAACATACACGGCTCACTATGGCAAGGCACAGCCACCCCGATAATCATCCAGAAAGACAACGTACTGCTGCCGCTCCAGCAGCTACATTGGAAAATCCATGTCTGGCCATTATGGACTGGCAAATTGCATATCTCCCTGTGGCGAGATAACCTGCCGCAAAGCTCCGCTATGCAGGCTATTTTTTCTGCCGATCAAATTGAATTAAAGCATTTGCAATTGACCATTCCAGCCGCCGCGCTAAGTGAAATATCCCCCCAACTGCGCCTCGCTCAATTACAGGGAAAAATTCAAATCGCCAGTGAACATCTACTGTTAAACTCCCGAAGCATCACTGGCACAGCCAACGCAGACTGGCTGGATGCCGGATCAACGCTCAGCCCAATCAACCCGCTGGGGGTTTATCACCTGACCCTGAATGGCATACCTGGCAATGACGTATCTGGTAATGGCGTATCTGGCAATAACGCATCTGGCACTGAAACCGAAAGTGGCCTGGATATCACGCTAACCACCACCTCCGGTGCGCTGATTCTAAAAGGCAGTGGCAATTGGTCACCTGCACAAGGTCTGAAATTTCACGGCACGGCACAGGCTGCAGAAAGCCATCAGGCAAGTTTAGGCTCATTATTGGGTTATATGGGCCGACAAGAATCACCGGGTGTATATACGCTGGCATTAGTCACGCGATAACTGCATTGTTAAATTTAGGCACCAAATTGAACTTGGGCACTGGCAGGCTTTGGCACTGCGCCAGATTACGGTAGAATGCCTGCCTTTCAAGATACGCAAAATATTTGGCCGCTGGAAATATAGTCGCCCATTAAATTAGGAATTGGCATGATGATTAAAGGCAGCATCGTTGCAGTGGTAACACCCATGCATGAAGACGGCAGTCTTGACTTGGTTGCATTTCGCGGGCTAATTGATTTTCATATCGCGCAACAGACCGATGCCATCGTGGTAGTCGGCACCACGGGTGAATCGCCCACAGTCGATGTGGCGGAGCATGAAATGTTGATTCAAGCAGCAGTTGAACATGCTGCCGGACGCATTCCCGTCATCGCGGGAACGGGCGCGAATTCAACCAAAGAAGCCATCGATCTGGCTGACTTTGCCAGAAAAGCGGGCGCTGCTGCATCGCTGACCGTGGTGCCGTATTACAACAAACCCTCTCAGGAAGGCATGTATCTTCACTTTAAAGCCATCGCCGAAAGTGTCGATATGCCGCATATTTTATACAACGTGCCGGGTCGTACCTGCGCCGATTTGCACAACGACACCACACTGCGTCTGGCGCAAATTTCCAACATCGTCGGCATCAAGGATGCCACCGGCAACATCGAGCGTGGCAGTGATTTGCTGCAACGCGCGCCCGGGAACTTTACCGTCTACAGCGGCGATGATGCCAGCACACTGGCGTTAATGCTGCTCGGCGCGCAAGGTGCAATTTCTGTCACGGCCAATGTCGCGCCAAAACTCATGCACGAAATGTGTCGTGCCGCACTGAACGGCGAAGTGGACAAGGCACGTAAAATTAATTTCAAGCTGCTGGAATTGCATCGGCAACTGTTTATTTCGGCCAACCCTATTCCGGTAAAATGGGCGGTGTCACGCATGAATCTGATAAAAAATATTTTACGTCTACCGCTCACCCCCCTGCCCGCAGCCCAGCAAAGCGCAGTTGAAAACGCGATGCGCGCAGCAGGCATTATCCATTAATTATCGGTACAGAATCGGCATGAGAATTCAGCAACGACCCGCATTTTTATTATTAATCTTATTGGAATTGGCAGGATGCGGCACAATAGGACTGGAAAGCAAACGTATCGACTACAAAGCTGCGGCAGTAAAAACAATACCGCTGGAAGTGCCACCTGATTTGACTGCACCGACCTCTGCCGGGCAATTTATCATCCCCAATAATGGCTCAAATACTGGCGTAGAAAATGGTACCAGCTTCTCTCAATTCAGCAGAGAGACAGCAACACCCATAGTTGCGGCACTCCCCGTATTGCCAATCATTAAAGATATGCACATCGAGCGCAGCGGCAGGCAGCGCTGGTTGGTGGTCAATGATAAGGCTGAAAAATTATGGCCATCGGTGCACGCGTTCTGGCAGTAAAATGGATTTACTCTGCTGATAAACAACTCTGCTGCAGGTATACTCGAAACTGACTTTGTGGAAAATCGCGGCATCGTTCCTCAAGGTGGTGTGCGTAAAATGCTCAACAAAATATTTAGCCGCACACCTGGCGAGAAAGATATGTTCCGCACCCGTTTCGAGCGTACCCCAGAAGGGCATACGGAAATTTACATCAGCCATCGCGGCTTGATTGAACAGCAAAATCCAAAGGAAAATGAACTCCAATGCATGCGCGCGGCAATGATCCGGAATTGGAAGCAGCCATGCTGCAAATGCTGGCAGCCAAACTCGGTGGATTTTCGCCCGGCCCAGTAGCAGATGCCGCGCCTATTACCCCTGCACCAGCAGGTACTGTTGTTGAACAGCCCATTATTGAAAAACAAATCGCCAGCAACGCAAAGTTATCCGAAACAAAAGGCGGCGAAAAAATCATAGTGTTGCAGGAAACATTCGATAAAAGCTGGCGCAAAATAGGATTGGCACTGGAGCAAGCCGCCATTGAGATACACGATAAAGATCGCGCAAATGGAGTGTATTTTCTGAGCACCATCAAAACCACCCCGCCAGAAAAAAGCTGGCTTGAAAGTCTGGCGTTCTGGCGTGCTGACAATAAGCCTAAAACAAACGAACCTCCGGCACGCTACCAGGTGATAGTGCGGGCGCACAACGCGACGGACAGCGAAGTCAGTGTAGTCGATCAGGATGGTCGCACGGATGACACCACGTTGAGAATTATTAACTCGCTGTTCCAGCAATTAAGCAAATGATGCTGATGCGCGCCGCCATTAACAAACCACTTTGTTTTTCCCGCACGGGTGTCAGTGCAGCCATCCCCGAAAGCATTACATTTTACGCTCACCGGGTTTTGGCAACATTGCTCATTCCGCTATCCGCCCTGCACGTGTCATTGGGACACCTATCCCTTAATATCAATTCCACACGCAGTTTGCTGCGTGGTAAATTGCCTGCTCTAAGCACAACCACGGCGGTGCAGACTCCGTCCAGCCTTTGGCTGGAAACGGATTTTCCTACCCTTGCGGTGCACCCCTTGCAGGTGCAAGAAAATACGGAATTGTCTGCCGACTGCATGGAAATAACCAACTTTTAAAGATGTCCATCATGCGTTTTGCTTCTCTTGGCAGCGGCAGTGAGGGCAACGGACTCGTAGTGCAATCCGGCTCTACCTGCGTGCTGATGGATTGTGGCTTCAAAATATCGGATACCGTTGCACGTCTCGCACGCCTGCAGTTATCTCCCAAAGATTTAAATGGCATTGTGATCACGCACGAACATGGTGACCATATTTCCGGCGTGGTTCGGCTGGCACGCCAATATGCAATCCCAGTGTGGCTGACGCATGGCACGCTGCGCGCGCAGTTCAAAACGCTGGGCGGCCTGGCTTCCGTGACTGAAATTAATTCGCACAGCGCCTTCAACATTCTCAATTTGCACATACAACCTTACGCGGTGCCGCATGATGCCAATGAGCCCGTGCAATTTGTATTCAGCGAAGGCAGCAAAAAATTGGGCGTGTTGACCGATACGGGTCGATCCACCCCGCACATTGAAGCAACATTAAGCGGTTGCGATGCGCTGGTTTTGGAATGCAACCACGATAGTAATTTACTGGCCGACAGCCATTATCCGCATAGCCTCAAGCAGCGCGTGGGGGGCAACTATGGTCATTTGAATAATGCCGATGCCGCCGCATTACTGGCCAACCTGGACAATAGCCGCTTGCAACATCTCGTGGCGGCACAGTTGAGCCGCATCAATAACACCCCGCAATTGGCCAGACTGGCTTTAAGCTCAGCGCTGAACTGTGCGGAAGATTGGGTAGCGGTGGCCACTCAGGATGAGGGGTTGGGTTGGCGTGTGATTTTGTAGGAAGGAAGGAAGTAAATCAATCGCGACGTTAAATTTTAACGCGGTTGGACCGGATAATTGCCCATAAAAAAGCTGAAAACACTACAAATGTTGCAATCGGCTGATTGTAAATTAACGAAGCGCTAAACGAACCGGCCAAGACAAAACTGGCGACCAAACCGAACGCCAACATGGATACCAAGCCTTGTGTTTTAAATGGCTCGAGAATGAGTTTGCGAATAAAGTAAACAATCGCAATCAAGAACGTCGTTGCCCAAACAATTCCCCCTTCGGCAAGGGCTTGAACAAACTCCGAATGAAAATGCCGATGATGAAACTGCTCACCTCCCAATCCCCCTCCACCGTATTGTGGCAATAGGTCGGGCCGCACCCCCGCACTCATACCCAGTATTGGATTGTCAAGAAAAGCAGAGATACCCAGCCGATACATTTCCAATCTTGCGCCCACTGCGGTTGTAATGGCGATAGAGTTTGTTTTATCTGCCTGCGAGAAATATTGCAGCACCTCATTGTAAGCAAGCAATAATCGTTCTTGCCGTAAATACAGGAATGCCACACCAATCACCGTTAATCCTGCCAATAAAACCAGTGAACGGGTTAAATTAAGTAAATGGCGAATTCGCCAACAGCCAATTATTACTGTGATAATGAGGAATCCTATCCATTCGGTCCGCCTATCCGTTGTATACAAAACAACCCACGCACACAAAGTAGCCGCAACAAACAAGTATCTTGATTGCCTGTTAACTTTTTGATCGTCACTGGTTGCCGCAATTAAAAGCCAGGAGCCTGCAATTAAAACCAATTCCGCCAGTATTCCTTTGTTCGTGGTAAAAACAGCACCCTGGTGATACTGGGGGATACCTTCATTAAGCAATGCAAACATATCCCACACACCGATCAAGATCAGTCCCCAAGCCAATGCCTGTAATGCTTGATCTAATTTTGGCTGGCAGAAACTCATTGCTATAAAAACCAGTGGCCATGTGATCAAATAAACATGCCAAATGGCATTGTCGAGCGCCAGCCTTGGGGTTTCCGCCCATAACATAGAGATCAGTTTAAAAATAAACACACTGGATACCGCCAACGAAACGAATGTGTCTTGCCTAGTCCAGCCGCCTATGCCAGCGAATGTCTGGGCACGAGCTGCTGGAGAGACCAGACAAAATATACCCAGCACCGTAAATACCAGTAACCCTGCATCAGTTGCTCCCCTAACCAATAGGAAGAACGAAAAGTAAAGGGGGATCAAGAATTTTATAATGATTGCCACCTATTTTTGCGGATAAGCAGAGGAAAGCAACGGATCTAAATTTTTGTCATACCAAATGCTGTTAATGCCCAGTACATCTTGCAACAAATGATCCAGGTGCTCCAACGAAAATGGTGTGTTATAAAAACTTTGCGCGCTGCTCTTTGCATTTTTGTTGTTCCATATAAATAACGGGATGGTATAGCCTTGCTCACTTGCGTTGCTGTGCCCTGAAAAGTTTTGGGTGTGTCCCACTTCCTGGCCGTGGTCAGAAAAATATATGACCGTGATCTCCCTTTGTTTGCGCTGTTCGTGGATTTGCGTTAAGGCATCAGACAAAAATACCGCACCGCAATAAGTGGCATTATCATACTCATTGCGCGCTTGCCGTACCCAAGGCAGCTTGCCGGTTGCCTGCATCTCCAGCATGACAGAATCATCATCTATATTTTTATAGGGAGCCATACCCTCGGGACAGCGCAACGCGTAGTGAAAATGCTGTCCGAGCAGATGCAGAATAATGAATTCCTTTTTGGGTGGCGTTACCAACAATTGTTTTTTTAGTTCGGGCAACAAATCCATATCGGTTGCCGAGCTATCCCGCCAATTGCCATGATTAATAAATTTATAAACATCGGCACT
>JBEBGP010000077.1:0-1655 GCA_040081045.1 Candidatus Nitrotoga sp. | reverse complement strand
GTGTAGCCGGGCCAGCTTTATCCAACCGCACCCGAATCATTAGTTTATCAGAAAAAGGATTAGGGAATACTTCCATTCTATCGGTCGCCGACACCATTTGAGCAGGTGTGTGACGGTCGTCATTCGGGAAATTGCTGGTAAAGAGCAGGTCTTCACAAAGTGAATTGATGGTAAGCAGAACGCCGTTGTTTCCGGTCGGCTGGATATGCGTACCCGGAACGAGTTGAACATGTGCGCCCGCGTTAAATATGCCATGCGCGTTTCCGTTCATTTCTACATCGCCCAAGGATGCAATATTGCCAATCAGGATGGTATTTTGAGCGCCCACTGCGATTTCTCCGGCCAAGGTTACATTAGTGATCACCCGATCAGCAGGCGTGAGGCGATCTTGCAAGAACCCAGTACCATCGATGGTATTGCGCATACGGGTCGCCTGATTTAGGGTAAATTCATTGTAGCAGGCAGCCCAGTAACTCATGATATTGTCGGTCGGCGGAGTATAGCTGAAAGTGCCTCCATTGCAATTAATGGTCTGAGACCCTGTGAAATTGCAATTGTTCCCAAACCCTTGCGAACCCGAAAAATCCGCTGGCGTATCACAAATCAAATCGCCTGCCGACCCACAGTTGGAGCCGTCCGCACATTCTGTACCATCGGCGGTTTCAAAGGTGTGCAAGAGTCCGAGGCAGTGCCCCATTTCATGCTCAAAATTGAATGAGGCACTCGCTGCCACAGAACATTTTGGCGACGGAATATCATAAGCATTACCGCCAGAACCGTCAAAACCGTTTACATGCACATAAATATCAATCGCATCAGAATGGGGATTGACGGCGTGCAAATCGTCGATCAAGCTGGTAGTATAATTGGAATTCCAGGTCGTATTGTCAATAAAATCACGCCCCACAAAAGTGAAACAAATGTTGTGCGGGCGATAAAAATCAGACATACGGTCCAGATTCGCTTGCAGGGTCGCATCGCTCATAGCGGCATTGCTGCCATCATCATCGCGGAGGATGTGTACAAAAATCTGTACCACATATGGATTGGCTGTCAGATTTTCGGCCCGGGCGCCAAACTGCGGGGCAAACTTTGGCGAAGGCGTGCTGCAAGCTGTATAGTTTTGTCCGGTTAAGGATAAACTACTCAGAAGCAGCCCCACAAAAGTGAAATATAAGAGGTGTTTCATAACAGGTTGGTTTTAAGGGGATTAATTGCGTTGCTTCAATTGCTCGATGGTGGCATTCAGCGTAGCATTTTCTGCTTGCAAGCCGCGTACCTCTTTTTCCAGGGCAATCATATGCAAATACAATTCTTCAATTTTTTCCATTTGGGTTTTCTGCATATCGCCCAGATTAAGCCCGTTTTCGGCAATTTCTTTGGCAGAAGCTACTCCAGGCAGGTGTTTTTCTGCTGCAATGAAGCGTTCTACTTCAGTCAGAGACGGTAGCTTGTATTCTTTTTCAAAAACATAATCCGCCCAGGCGCTCTGCAATTGGACCAGCACTTCTTCCGCAAGTACACCGCCACCAACAGATAATTCATAGGATGAAGCACCGGTAAAGGTTGGGAATGCACTAGCACCGATCTTAACCCGGCCATCAAAATTGGATTCGCCAGCCACATCCAAATCAAAAGTTGTAGCTGCTTTACCA
>JBEBGP010000211.1:0-1660 GCA_040081045.1 Candidatus Nitrotoga sp. | reverse complement strand
TTGGCGACATGCCACAGGGAAAAGTTTCCGAGCAACACCGCAACCATTGAAACCCCGCTCAACAATATGGCATGCATAGGACTAAGCAAAGGCAGGAAAAAGCTTAACGCCACGCCAATAACCAGCAACAAAACAACCTCTGCGCCAACCGCGTAAGCTGGTCTGTGCTTAAGATTTTGATCCAGAATTCCGGCAATCATATTGGCGTGGATTTCAACACCCGGATAAACCTCACCGACCGGAGTCGAGCGTAAATCCAGCAAACCCGGAGCTGACGTACCAATCAACACAATTTTATTGTTCAAATCCGCTACGGGAACACGACCATTAATTACATCTGTGGCCGGAATATATCGGAAGCTCCCCTCCTTGCCACGATAAGGTACTAGGGCACTAACGTGCTGATCTATTGGAATTTGCAGATCATTGTTTTCAATGGCCAGTGAGAGCCATTCCAGACCCGCATAATCCGTATTGCCACCACTGGCATACCCCGGGGCAAGTTTGGGTGAACCCAGCAGGACGCGCGTCATAGCTAACGACAATGATTCAAAGTATGCGCCGTTGTACTCCATTATCATGGGCAATCGGCGTACTACACCATCGAAGTCTACCAACGGATTAATGTACCCGGCACTTGCTGCATTTGACTGCAACTCTGCCAAATTGCCGCCATACCCATCCCAACTGACAAATGCTATCGGACGTTTGCCAAATGTGCCAGATGGAAAAACTGCATCCGGTAACGCACCAGAAATCGCTACCCCACTGCCCTGCTTACTGTTATTAAAGTAATAACCTAATACCACCTTGCGATTTTTAATCGTATCGGCGAAGATACTGTCGTAATCCAGCCGAGGCTTAATTTGTTCCAGTACAGTTTGAAATTGCGCGGAATCCTTGAGTTGATTTTGACCTAACTTTTGCAGCACCTTCAAGCCGGAACTGTCATCCTTTTCGGCGAACACCACGTCAAATCCCGCCACAGCAACTGAATACTGACCGAATAATTTATCTACCAACACGGCCAGTCGATCACGCCCCCACGGCCAGCGCCCTTCCTCTTTCAGACTTTTTTCATCAATGTCGATAATAACAATGCGCTCATCGAGCGTATTAGGCATGGTTAAACCCAAGCGCTGGTCATACAGAAAGACATCCAGTTGCTGGATGAATTCGGCCTTGTAAAGATTAGCCGCACCACCCAGAAAAACGACAACCAATGTCAAACCAAGCCAGATTAATATTGCGTGTTGTTTCACTTCTCTTGAACCGGGTAATGATCTGGCTGGTGAATTTGGGCGAACTAATTTTTGATGTAAAACTCCATTTTCACGCCTACTAATTCAATTATGTCATTGTCCTTCAATTGATGGGGCTGATCGCTTAGCGGCTTGGCATTCAGGGTGGGATAACTGCTTCCCTCCACATAGGTAATAAAGTACCCCTGTGCACGCTTCGTTAATACTACTACTTGCGCGCCGGCTTTCCCGAGTGTAATTAGATTTTTGTTAAGCTCCAGCTCCTTACCCGCATTCGGCCCCGTAAGTATTTGAATCATCCCTATTCCCGATTGCAGCGCAGCAGCAGGAGACGGGGAGGCTGCCCCAATAGGAACAACTGTCGGCTTAACTGGAGCTACTGAAGGTGCAGCTTGCGC
>JBEBGP010000103.1:0-6735 GCA_040081045.1 Candidatus Nitrotoga sp. | reverse complement strand
ACGCCTTCCTGCATCTCAAACGATGGAGGGGCATCGCCACCCGTTATGCAAAATGCACTGCGTCATTCCTTGCCGCCGTGCACATTCGCTGTATTGCCCCGTGGGCGGCTATCTTGTGACGACACTATCTAGGCAGTACCCGTTGATATGTTCTTTTGGATATCGTAGCGTCTACGTTTTAGAGAGACGATCGTCACGCTCACGCAACAACCAGTAGACAATACCTATTGCAAAAGTTATGGCGGCCAGGCCAAACATGGTTTCAGCTGTTGTTTCCTTAATATCCAAGATAATGAATTTACGAGTTACAGCAAGCAGACCAATGAGCAAAATGACCTTTGTCTGAATGATGTTCTGTTGCCGAGTGACCACGTATTGAAGGGTATGGTTGAACTCCAGCGCGATCAATACCGTCATGATCTCGCCAAAGACGTTTTGGAACACCTTGTGGTCAAGCGGGTTCATGGCATCAAGCACGAGGTCATTGATAATTCCATAAAATAAACGGAAGACAGCAACAGTGACAACTAACGTAATCAGTAACGTGAGAAATAGGGCAACAACGCTTTCGAAACGTTGATAAAAGGTCATGATGTCCCACTGCTTTATAAAGCTCTGCAATCTCCTCAATTTGTCTCTCCTTGGCTCTCTGTCGAATCTGCCCAACGGGGCTGTAGAAAAAATATATTTATACACGCATCGTGCCGTTAACTAAAATAAATATCAAGATTTCTCTCAGAAACAATATGCAATATGTAGGAAAGACAAATGGCGCGTTACTAACACCTCAGCCAGCCGCACTTCAGCACCGTTGCTAGATTTTTATCAAGTTGGGCTGCGACATCGCCCGCACCCGAAATCGATTTTCTTTTTCATTCACTGAACACAGTTTCCTCGGCATTGCCGCTTGCCCTGCAAGTAAAGATTCTTGCCGCGTGTATAGTCCACAATTAAGTTACACAGTCAACTTTTGAAGGAGTAGTCATGGGATAAATTTACACGGAACAGCCGCGACAGGGACGAATTCGGCTTGCTGTCTGACACGGGACAGGGTAATATTTCCGCCCTTTTGCCTTGATTTTTAGTTTAGTGATTTTGATGAGGAACAGTACTGTATGAACGTCCCCCTGATGCCCACACCTGCCCCTGCACCATATGAATTTCCTGCATTGCAGACCGCACCTGAGCAGCAAGGTTTATATGATCCACGGTATGAGCATGATGCGTGTGGGGTCGGATTTGTAGCGCATATTAAAGGGCGTAAAAGTCATGACATGATTCGTCAAGGCTTGCAGATTCTACTGAATTTGACCCATCGCGGTGCGGTAGGGGCAGACCCGTTGGCGGGTGATGGTGCAGGTATTTTGATCCAAATCCCGGATCAATTTTTACGTGATGTTTGCGTAACGCAAGGCATAAAATTGCCGGCGGCGGGGCAATATGGTGTGGGCATGATTTTTTTGCCGCGCGCGGCTGCCGCGCGGGCAGCATGTGAAAAAGCTATTGCCGCAAGAATTGTGGAAGAAGGTCAGAGCGTGTTGGGTTGGCGCGATGTGCCAGTCAACAGCAGTATTTTAGGCGAGAGTGTTAAAGCGTTAGAGCCACTGGTGCGCCAGGTGTTTGTCGGGCGCGGCGCAAATTGCCCGGATGAAGACAGCTTTGAACGCAAACTTTTTGTGATCCGCAAAACAGCGGAACATGCGGTGCGAAAATTACCCGATATTCAGCGCTTTTATATCCCCTCATTTTCCTCGCGCACACTGGTTTACAAAGGCATGTTGCTAGCCGACCAGGTGGGTACTTATTATCTTGATCTACAAGATGAAAAAATGGTCAGCGCGCTGGCGTTGGTACATCAGCGCTTTTCAACCAATACTTTTCCCTCGTGGGATCTGGCGCATCCTTTCCGTATGATCGCGCACAATGGTGAAATCAACACCGTGCGCGGTAACGTCAACTGGATGACCGCACGTCATGCCGCCATGTCGTCAAAATTGTTGGACGGGGATTTGGAAAAATTATGGCCGTTGATTATGGAAGGCCAATCCGACTCGGCCTGTTTTGATAACGCGCTGGAGTTGCTGGTGGCAGGCGGTTATTCGCTGCCCTACGCCATGATGTTGCTGATTCCCGAAGCATGGGCAGGCAATCCTTTAATGGACGAAGAGCGCCGCGCGTTTTATGAATATCACGCCTCGTTGATGGAGCCGTGGGACGGCCCGGCTGCGGTGGCCTTTACGGATGGTCGCATGATAGGCGCGACGCTGGATCGTAATGGCCTGCGTCCGGCACGCTATCTGGTGACAGATGATGATGTGGTGTTAATGGCATCTGAAATGGGTGTACTGAATATTCCACAACATAAAATCGTAAAGAAATGGCGCTTGCAGCCGGGCAAAATGTTTCTCATTGACCTGCAAGCCGGACGCATCGTGGATGATGCCGAGCTCAAGCGGCAGCTGGCAACTGCCAAGCCTTATCGGCAGTGGATAGAGCAGTCGCGTTATATTTTGAGCGATTTACCCGAAGCCAAGGTTACAACCAATCCGCCGATTGATCCGATACGTGAAGAAATCGTGATGTCGTTGACTTCATTCATCGGCCCCAAGCCCAATTTATTTGGTATTGACGAGACCAACCCTTCGCCGCGCCTGGAAGTGCATCAGCCGATATTATCGAATGAAGATATGGCTAGGCTGCGTAACATTAACCCCTTGACCAAGGGGCGTTACAAATCGCTGGTGCTGGATATTACCTATCCTGCTGACAAGGGCGTGGCGGGATGTGCGGTTGCCATGACCAAGCTCTGCACAGCGGCGAACAAGGCCGTGGCACAAGGCTACAACATTTTAATTTTGTCGGACCGTAGTGTGTCCAGCCAGCGCGTTGCCATCCCTGCATTACTGGCTTGCGCGGGTGTGCATCATCATTTGGTGCGCGAGGGATTGCGTACCAGTACCGGCTTGGTGGTGGACACTGGCTCAGCACGTGAATCACATCACTTCGCCTTGCTCGCCGGATATGGCGCGGAGGCTATTTGTCCGTGGTTGGCTTTTGACACCATTTCCGAGATGGGTGACTACTTGCCTGCGGGTTTGTCCGGCAAGGATGCGTGCAAGCGTTTTATTAAAGCCATCAATAAGGGGCTGCTCAAGATCATGTCCAAGATGGGTATCTCTACTTATCAATCTTATTGCGGCGCGCAAATTTTTGAAGCCATCGGCTTGAATGCAGATTTTGTCGCACAATATTTTACCGGCACGCCCACGCAAATCGAAGGCATAGGCCTGGCACAGGTAGCAGAAGAAGCGTTACGCATTCATCAAACTGCATTTGGCAGTGATCCGATATTATCTGACGCGCTGGAGACGGGTGGTATCTACGCTTATCGCGTGCGCGGCGAGGCGCATATGTGGACACCTGATTCTATCGCCAAGCTGCAACACGCGACCCGCACCAATAATCCCAACACTTATAAAGAATACGCCAGACTGATTAACGATCAAACCAGATCCGCAAAAACCTTGCGTGGTTTGTTTGAAATTAAATCGGCGGGCGCATCAATTCCGCTGGAACAAGTGGAGTCGGCCAGGGAAATTGTTAAACGCTTTACCACAGGCGCGATGTCATTGGGTTCTATTTCCACCGAGGCACATACCACGCTGGCCATTGCGATGAACCGTATCGGCGGCAAATCCAACACTGGTGAAGGTGGCGAAGATCCGATGCGTTATCGCAAATTAAAAGCAGGCGACACGCTGTCTGAAATAATCGGCAAGGGTCGCATCGAGCGCGATTTGATTTTCAAAGAGGGGGATTCGCTGCGTTCAAAAATAAAGCAGGTAGCGGCAGGCCGCTTTGGTGTGACCGCAGAATATTTGAGCAGTGCCGATCAGATTCAAATCAAAATGGCGCAAGGCGCAAAGCCGGGTGAAGGCGGTCAATTGCCGGGTCACAAAGTGTCAGAATACATCGCGCAACTGCGTTTGTCGGTGCCCGGCGTAGGGCTGATTTCGCCGCCGCCGCATCACGATATTTATTCCATTGAAGATCTGGCGCAACTGATTCACGATCTGAAAAATGCCAATCCCAAGGCTTCTATTTCAGTGAAGCTGGTTTCCGAAGTGGGCGTGGGCACGGTTGCAGCGGGTGTAGCCAAGGCCAAGGCCGATCATATTACCGTGTCGGGACATGATGGCGGCACGGGTGCTTCGCCGCTGTCCTCGGTAATGCACGCGGGCACGCCGTGGGAACTGGGTCTGGCCGAGGCGCAGCAAACATTGGTGCTGAACAGACTGCGCGGGCGCATTGCCTTGCAGGTCGATGGGCAACTCAAAACCGGGCGCGATGTGCTGATCGGCGCACTGTTGGGTGCAGATGAGTTCGGATTTGCTACCGCGCCACTGGTGGTGGAAGGTTGCATCATGATGCGTAAGTGTCATCTCAACACATGCCCTGTAGGGGTCGCTACACAAGACCCAAAATTGCGTAAAAAATTTACGGGTCAGCCTGAGCATGTGGTCAATTATTTCTTTTTCGTGGCCGAGGAAGTGCGCGAATTAATGGCACAAATGGGCATACGAAAATTTGATGATTTGATCGGGCGCAGCGATTTGCTGGACGCACGGCATGGCATTGAGCATTGGAAAGCGCAGGGTTTGAATTTCTCTAAAATTTTTCATCAACCGAATGTGCCAGCCACCGTCGCACGCCGTCAGGCGGAGACGCAGGATCATGGCTTGGAAGGTGCTTTAGATCACCATTTAATCGCGCAGGCAAAAGATGCCTTGCATAAAAAACAGCCTGTCGTAATTAACACCGCCATATATAACACCAACCGTGTAGTGGGTGCGATGCTGTCGCATGAATTGGTCAAGCTGCACGGTCACGCGGGTCTGCCGGATGACACCATCACCATCAATTTAACAGGCACGGCAGGACAAAGTTTTGGCGCGTTCTTAGCGCATGGCATTACCCTGAAATTATCGGGCGAGGGTAATGACTACGTGGGCAAAGGGCTGTGTGGCGGGCGCATTGCCGTGTTGCCGCCGGATGAATGCAGGATTGTGGCGGAAGAAAATATTATTGTGGGTAACACTGTCATGTATGGCGCAACCAGCGGCGAATGTTATTTTCGCGGTGTGGCAGGCGAGCGGTTTGCAGTGCGGAATTCCGGTGCAATTGCGGTCGTCGAGGGAGTGGGTGACCATGGTTGTGAATATATGACCGGCGGTATTGTCGCCGTGCTGGGACAGACTGGCCGTAACTTTGCAGCGGGTATGTCCGGTGGTGTGGCCTATGTGTTGGATGAGCACGGCGGGTTTGAGCAGTGCTGCAATATGGCGATGGTGCAATTGGAGCCCGTGCCGGAAGAGTATGCCGCCAGTGAAACAGGCGAAGTGGAGGCTCATGGCCGCGTGCATTTTAATTATCTGGGTAAGGCGGATGAACTCGCTTTGCGTGACATGATAGAAAAACATTGGCGCTACACAGGCAGCCATCGTGCACGCGATATTTTGGACAATTGGTCGCGTTATTTGCCAAAATTTATCAAAGTATTGCCGACTGAATATCGTCGTGCTCTACAGGAAATCGCAGCAAAACAGGCCAAGGCAAAATTAAACCTGCAAGGGGAGGCCGCGTAAATGGGCAAGATTACAGGATTCATGGAGTTTAACCGTTTGTCCGAGCATAGCTTGCCCGTGGCGGAACGGGTAAAGAATTATAAGGAATTTATTCCGCGCCTGACTGATAAGGAATCGACCGTGCAAAGCGCGCGTTGCATGGATTGTGGCATTCCATTCTGCACCACGGGTTGTCCGGTGAACAATATTATTCCCGATTGGAATGATCTGGTTTATCGCGGACATTGGAAAAAAGCGTTGGATGTATTGCATTCTACTAATAATTTTCCGGAATTTACCGGGCGCATTTGCCCTGCGCCATGTGAAGCGGCGTGTACCCTGACCATCAACGAAGAGGCCGTGGGCATCAAATCTATTGAGCATGCCATCATCGACAAAGGCTGGGAAGAAGGTTGGATCGTGCCACAGATTGCCGCTGTTAAAACGGGGTTCAAGATTGCCATTATCGGTTCGGGTCCGGCCGGATTGGCCTGCGCGCAACAATTGGCACGGGCAGGACACAGCGTGGTGGTATTTGAAAAACATGACCGCATCGGCGGCTTATTGCGCTATGGCATCCCCGATTTCAAAATGGAAAAATCGCACATTGATCGGCGCATGAAACAAATGCGTGCCGAAGGCGTGGAGTTTCGTGTCAACCAATATATAGGTGTGGATGTGTCCGCGCAGAAAATTAAAGACGAGTTTGATGCCGTGGTACTGACAGGCGGCGCAGAACAGCCACGTGATCTGCCTGTGCCAGGACGTAATTTGCAAGGTGTGCATTTCGCCATGGAATTTTTGCCGCAACAAAATAAAGTGATGGCGGGCGATAAAATCACCAAGCAAATTAAAGCCACCGGCAAGCATGTGGTGGTGATCGGCGGCGGCGATACCGGTTCAGATTGCGTGGGTACGTCTAACCGTCATGGCGCGGCATCGGTCACACAATTTGAAGTGATGCCACGCGCTCCGGAGAAAGAAAATACGCCGCTGGTTTGGCCGTATTGGCCGATGAAGCTGCGCACCTCCAGCTCGCACGAAGAAGGCTGCAGCCGTGATTGGGCGGTGGCAACCAAAGAATTAATCGGTGAAAACGGTAAAGTAACCA
>JBEBGP010000059.1:0-6751 GCA_040081045.1 Candidatus Nitrotoga sp. | reverse complement strand
TACGGCAGCACACGCGACCAGGCTCTTGCCCGGATGCGCACAGCACTGTCAGAAATGGTGGTGGGCGGTATTGAAACCAACATTCAGTTACATCAGGAATTAATGCAGGATGCCGCATTTATGCAGGGTGGTATCAACATTCATTACTTGGAACACAAACTGGCCAAGCACGCCAAAGGTTCTTAAAATGGCCTGGCTTACGCTGGCGATTAACGCATCAGCAGATCAGGCAGAAATTTTGAGCGAAAGTCTGTTGGAATTGGGCGCGTTATCGGTAGACATCGGCGATGCCGAAGCAAACATGCCCGGCGAACAGGCCATTTTTGGCGAGCCAGGCGAACCTAAACCCATGTTGTGGTCACAAAGCTGTGTCACTGCCCTGTTTGCTGCTGACGTGGCAATGGATACCATCCTTATTGAATCGGCGCGCGCCATAGGTTTACAGCAACTCCCCGCCTACCGCATACAACAGCTGGCCGATACGGATTGGGTGCGTTTAACGCAAGCGCAATTTGACCCGATACGCATTTCCGGACGGCTCTGGATCGTGCCAACATGGCACACGCCCACCGACCCGCGCGCCATTAACATTACACTTGATCCCGGCTTGGCATTTGGTACGGGCAGCCATCCTACTACGCGCTTATGTTTACGCTGGTTGGATAATAATTTACAGGAAGGGGAAACGGTACTGGATTACGGCTGCGGCTCGGGCATCCTGGCGATAGCAGCACTTAAACTGGGTGCTGGTACCGCCATTGGTATTGATATTGATAAGCAGGCGATACAAGCCAGCCGCGATAATGCGGCGGCCAACCAGGTTGCCGCGCAATTTTTTATGCCGGAAGACGCGCCGCCCTTATCCGATCATGCCATGCAAGCGGACATAGTCATAGCAAATATCCTGACCAATCCACTCAAGGTACTGGCACCCTTGCTGGCAACTGCTGTGCGTGAGGGAGGACAGCTGGTGTTATCGGGCATATTGAGCGGGCAGGCAACAGAAGTGATGGACATTTATGCCCCGTGGTTTACCCTGAAGCCGCCCATAGAAGAGGACGGCTGGGTGTGTTTGTCGGGAGTCAAGCAGCCCAATGTGCAGGAGCAAGGAAACCCCCACACAGAGGCTGTGCCATGAGCACCGTCACGCATTGCCCCCAATGCAAAACCGAATTCCAAATCACGCAGGAACAACTTGAGTCACACCAAGGCATGGTGCGTTGCGGACAATGCCAAACAACTTTTCATGCAGACGCATATTTGCGTGGCGAAGAACCCGACCCGCAGCTTACCTTGCCAATTTTGCAGGAGGTAAACGAATCACCGGTTTTAAAAAGCGCAACCGGCACAAAATATAAAACCCTCGCAGAAACCATCAAGGTAGATTTATCCAACCCCGCCGCATGGAAAGAATCGCGCACGAGGAAAAAGCATTTTGGAAAATCTGATTATGGCGCATCCACAGCGCCACATAATGATGGATTGCCAGAAAAATCCGCCCCGGTATGGCTTGGACTGATAGCAGCATTAACGCTGGTTTTGTTCGCACAAACAGCCCATTTCTTTCGTGTCGAGATAGCTGCGCGTTTACCCGGACTTAAACCCGCATTCATCGCGTACTGCGAGCTATTGCAATGCAGTGTCCCATTGCCACAGGAAGCCGATCAGATAAGCATCGAGTCGTCCGATCTGGAAGCCCATCCAGTGCGCGCGGGGGTGGTGACGCTGAATGTTATCTTGCGTAACCGCGCACCGTATGCTCAGGCCTATCCGCATCTGGAACTCACACTGACCGATACGCAAGAGCAGTCGTTGGCACGACGTACTTTTTCGGCGGCAGAGTACTTGAAATTCCGGGAAGAAGAAATCAACGGGCTGGCAGCAAACCGTGAATCCAGCATCAAATTATATTTGGATATAAACAACCTGAAGGCCGCAGGCTATAAATTGTTTTTGTTTTATCCAAATAGGCAATCCTAAAAATCACGCAATCGCTTTTTTAAAAAGGTGACTCATGGCACTGCACCCTGAATTTCCAAAGTCTCCCTACGCTGAATTGCTGCCAACCCAACGCTGGTTTCCTGCGGCAGAGGCGCTGCGTGATAAAGCCTACGACAAACTCCTGCCACCATTGGTCGCCAAAATACGCGTCGAGGTTACCGCTTGGAGAGATAGCGGATATACGGGCGCATCCGACACTACTCGCGCACTTTTAAGTTGGTGGTTTGATACCGAGCATCTGGTCGAGCAGGCAGACGGCACACTCGCCCCTTTTCGTTATTATTTCGCGCAGCGTGAAGCGGTGGAGACAGTCATCTGGCTGCACGATGTGCGTAAGGTGAAAGACAAATTTGATCTGCTGCGTTTTTCGTCTTTGACAGAAATCTCGCCGAGCATGTTTGACGAAGACTGGCCGCGCTACGTGGTGAAAATGGCGACAGGTGCGGGCAAGACCAAGGTGCTGTCACTGCTGATTGCCTGGAGTTTTTTTCACAAACTTTATGAGCCGGACTCATCGTTATCGCGCAATTTTCTGCTCATCGCGCCCAACATCATCGTGCTGGATAGACTACGCGCCGACTTTGACGGGCTGCATATTTTTTTCAACGACCCGATACTTCCCGATAACGGACACGCTGGAAAAAATTGGCGCGAAGATTTTCAATTGACCCTGCATATTCAGGATGATGTGCGCGTGGTGCGCGATACTGGCAACCTGTTTCTCACCAACATCCACCGCGTTTATTTGGGCGATATGCCGGAACCTGCGCTGGAAGATGACGATTTGCGCGATTACTTCCTCTCGCCCTTCGGCGCAAAACCTTCGGGCAAAACTACCGACAGCAAAACCGACCTCGGTGAAATCGTACGCGAGATAGACGAGCTGGCGGTGTTCAACGACGAGGCGCATCACATCCATGACCCGCGCATGGCATGGTTCAAAAGCATCCAAGACATCCATCACCGCATGTTGCAGAAGGACGGCAAACTTACGTTGCAAGTGGACGTGACCGCCACGCCCCGGCACGACAGCGGCGCGATCTTCGTGCAGACGGTTTCCGATTATCCGTTGGTAGAAGCGATATATCAGAATGTCGTCAAGCATCCAGTTGTGCCAGACCCCGCCAGCCGCAGCCGACTTCAAGAGCACAAGAGCGCGATTTTCACCGAACATTATGCGGACTATTTGCAACTCGGCATTGAGGAATGGAAAAAGAGCTACGTCGAGCACGGGGCTCTGGGCAAGAAGGCGGTGCTGTTCGTGATGGTGGACGACACTCGCAATTGTGATGAGGTCGGCAGTCATTTACAAAAAATCTGTCCCGAACTGGAAGGCGCGGTGCTGGTGATCCACACCAAAAACAATGGCGAAATTTCCGAGGCCGCTTCAGGAAAGAACAAAGATGAACTAGCGCTGCTACGTAAACAATCCAATGAAATTGATTTATGGAATAGCCCTTATAAAGCGATCGTTTCGGTGCTGATGCTGAAAGAAGGCTGGGACGTGCGCAACGTCACCACCATCGTCGGTCTGCGCGCATACGTCGCCAAGAGCAATATCCTCCCTGAACAAACCCTCGGTCGAGGCCTGCGCCGCATGTACTTCGGCTCGGACACGCCTGAAACCGTCTCGGTCATGGGCACGGCCGCTTTCATGGAATTTGTCGAATCGCTCAAGACCGAGCAAGGTGTCGACTTTGAGTACAAGCCCATGGGTCCAAGCACAGTGCGCAAAGATTCGCTCATGGTTGAAGTGGATAACCAGAACAAAGAAAAAAATCTGGATGCGTTGGATATACAGATGCCCAAGCTAACCCGCCGTTTCAACCGTGAATACAAAGACCTCGATGCACTTGATCCTGCAAAATTCGGCAATACCAAGCTTCCACTTAAGCCTTTTACGCCGGAGCAAACTCGCGAGATCGTTTTCAAGACCATGCTCGACGCCGAAGTGCACCACACCATCCGGCTCGATGGCACAGGCTCCGCCGATTACCGATCCGTTGTTGGTTTTTTTGCGCGTCAATTATTGAAAGAGTTGCGCCTCGTCGGTGGCTACGACATCCTTTATCCAAAAGTGAAGGTGTTCATGGGCGGACATCTGTTCGCCGCATCGCCAGTCAATCTTGAAGACCCGGTGGTACTGCGCAATCTCTCCGAGCCGGAAGTAGGCAAAATACTGTTCGATACATTCAAAGCCGCCATCAACGCGCTTACCGTACAGGATAAAGGCAGCGTGCGCATCGAAGACCACATCCGCCTGCGCGATACGCGGCCATTTCGCACTGAAAACAGGCCGCACCTCATTCCGAGAAAATCGCTGTTCAGCAAGATCGTCGGCGAACCGCATGCCGGTGGATTCGAGCTGACCTTCGCCGGTTTTCTCGATGCCGCGCCGGATGTCGCATCGTTTGCCAAAAACTATCTCGCCGTCGGCTTCAAGATAGACTACATTAAAGCTGATGGCGACCTGTCGAACTTCGTGCCAGACTTCATGGTGAAGACCACCGACGGCACAGTCTGGATAATTGAGACCAAAGGCCGCGAGGAACGCGACCTGCCGCAGAAAATGCATCGCCTGCGCCAGTGGTGTGAAGATGCAACGAGCGCGAGTCACGATGAAAACGGAATTGTTTACCGATTCGTATATGTGGATCAGCAAGGCTACGAACGCAACCCGCCGAAAAATTTCGCGGGGCTTGCCGCCAGCTTTACCGAATATCAACCGATTTTAACAAAATGATCGAAAGGATTGTCCATGAAAACTGAGATCGTTCATACACTCACCGACACCTTTGAAGCGCACGGGCAGCAAGCGGAAAACGGCATCGAATTCTGGCTTGCCCGCGACCTTCAGCACCTGCTGGGCTACGACGAATGGCGCAATTTTACTGCTGTAATCAATAAAGCAAAAACTGCTTGTGAGGTATCTAATCACGCCATTTCAAACCATTTTGTTGACGTCAACAAAATGGTCGATCTCGGCTCGGGCAGCCAGCGTGAAGTGGATGACATCATACTCACCCGCTACGCCTGCTACCTGATCGCACAGAACGGCGACCCCAGAAAGCAGCAGATCGCCTTTGCTCAAACCTACTTCGCCATGCAGACCCGCAAGGCGGAGCAGATCGAACAGCGGCTACTCGAAGCCGAGCGCGTATCCGCCCGCAAGAAACTTACCTCCACGGAAAAAGAACTGTCCGCAGTGATTTACGAACAAACAGGCAGCGACCAGAATTTTGCAGTCATACGCAGCAAAGGCGATCAAGCCCTGTTTGGCAAAACCACACAGGCGATGAAGTCGCAATGGAAAGTGCCGGACAACCGCCCGTTGGCCGACTTTGCGCCCACCATCATCCTCAAGGCCAAGGACTTTGCTACCGAAATCACCATCTTCAACGCCAGGCAAAATAAGCTTGCCAGCGAATCGGCGATTTCATCCGAACACATCACCAACAACGAGGCAGTCCGCAAAACGCTGTTGGAACGCGGTATCCGCCCGGAGAGTCTGCCAGCCGCCGAAGATGTGAAAAAGGTCGAGCGCCGCCTTGCATCGGATGAGAAAAAAGCACTGAAAAATCCTGATGCGCTGGATGCATAAGTTATGGCAAAGTCTACCAAAGAGTCCTACGAACTTTCCGACGCCGAGAAGCGCGACCTGACCCAGCTCATCCAGCAGGGCAAACCGCTGCCGGAGAAATACCGCTTCATCCTGTTCGAGGACAAACGCGAGGTGGAACTGGTGTGGAACGGCAAGACCCGCGACGTGTGCACCACCGTGCTGCCTTTCCAATCGCTGGAGCATGTGGACGAGCCGCGCCAGGAAGCGCCGGAGATGCAGAGCGACCTGTTCGACACGCGCGGTCGCCAGCTCAAGGGCTGGACCAACAAGCTCATCTGGGGCGACAACAAGCTGATTCTCTCCTCACTCAAGAGCGGCGCGCTGCGCCGCCAGATCGAAGACGCGGGCGGATTGAAGCTGATCTACATCGACCCGCCCTTCGACATCGGCGCCGACTTCTCGATGGACATCGAGATCGGCGGCGAGACCTTCCACAAGGAACCGAATCTGCTGGAACAGATCGCCTACCGCGACACTTGGGGGCGCGGGGCGGATTCGTTCATATCAATGATTTACGAGCGGCTGATTTTGATGCGGGATTTGATGCATGAGGAAGGGAGCATTTATGTGCATTGCGATTGGCGGGTGAATGCTTTCATTCGACTTGCAATGGATGAAATATTTGGGAGAGATGCATTTAGAAATGAGTTGGTATGGCATTACGGCCAAAGGACAGAACCCCGAATCAAGAATTTCGACCGCAAACACGACACAATATTATTTTACGCAAAAGAAAAAGCTCGACTTTTTACTAATACTGAAAAATGGACTCGTGACGAATTTATACAGCACCGTCACGATGTCCTAATTGATAGTGATGGCAAAGAATTTATTTGGACGGATGGAGGGAAAGGTAATTCACGTTATAAAAGGTACGTTACAGATGTAATTGATAGGGGCAAGCCAATAGATAGCGTGTGGGAACTCCAAATCTTAAATTCATCAGCGAAGGAGCGGACAGGTTACGCAACGCAGAAGCCAGAAAAACTTTTGGAGCGGATCATCAGAGCCAGCAGCAACGAAGGCGATCTAGTAGACCGTTCCAACAAAACATTTACACATCAGGTCACCCCTAGGTCGAACTTGTTCCAGCGAAACACGACGGGTGAGGCGTTGATCTCATCGATA
>JBEBGP010000387.1:0-1674 GCA_040081045.1 Candidatus Nitrotoga sp. | reverse complement strand
GTAGCGCTTGTAGCGATCCTGACTCTTGATGAAATATTGCTGGTGGTAGTCTTCTGCCGGCCAGAATTTCCCGGCATCACGAATCATGGTGGCGATCGGCTTGCTGAAGCGTTTTTGCACTTCATCGCGGGTTTTTTCGGCGAGTTTTTTCTGCTCATCATCGTGGACAAAAATGCCAGCGCGGTACTGCGAACCCTTGTCGCAGAACTGGCCGTATTCGTCGAGCGGGTCGATATTATCCCAGAAAATTTCCAGCAGTTTCTCGTATGCCACTTTGGTGGGATCATAAGTAATCTCAATGGATTCCAGATGGCCGGTACCCCCGGAGGAAACCTGCTCATAGGTGGGGTTCTCGGTGTGGCCGCCCGTATAGCCCGAAGTTACTTCCGATACGCCGGGAATTTCAGAAAATTCCGCTTCCATGCACCAGAAACAGCCGCCAGCGAAAGTTGCGGTTTTGAGTTTTGGTTCTGCCATAACAACTCCTGTGGGTAGAATGAACGCAATCAAAGTAATCAGAAATTTTTTCATGAATTTTCTCCTTCGGGGATAAAACGCAGCGCCACGCCGTTATTGCAGTAGCGCAGGCCGGTTGGTTTGGGGCCGTCTTCAAATATATGGCCCTGATGGCCGCCGCATCCTGCGCAATGATATTCGGTGCGCGCAACGCCTATTTTATGATCGGTTTTGGTTTCGATAGCCCCTTCTTTGGCTTGATAAAAACTTGGCCAGCCGGTGCCGCTGTCATACTTGCTATCTGAGACGAAAAGCTCCTGTCCGCAGCCGGCGCATACATACATGCCTACGCGCTTTTCCGTATAAAGCGGGCTGGTAAACGGCCGCTCGGTGCCTTCGTTGCACAGCACATCGCATTGCTGCGGTGTTAAGTGTTTCATGTTTTGTAGGTTTGGTTTATTCATAGCTGCCTGTTTTCTCATAGGGTAATTCGCTGTCATTGCCGCTAAAGTTACAGCCCGCCCATCTTGCAGACAAGCGCCCATTCTTGCGGCGTAACCGGTTGCACGGAAAGCCGCGCCGAGGTGACCAGCGACATTTTAGAGAGTTTCTTTTCTGCCTTTATGGCTGCCAGCATAACCGGCCTCGGCAAGGGCTTTACCGCTGCAACATCCACCACCACCCAGGGGTCGTTCTTTGCCGCCGTTGGGTCAGGGTAATGCGTTCTGACCACCTCGCAAATGCCGACAACATCTTTACCCTCGTTGGAATGGTAGAAGAAGCACTGATCACCCTTTTTCATTGCCATCAGGTTTTTCTTGGCAAGGTGATTGCGCACGCCACTCCAAGCCGTGCCTTTTTTACCGGCTTTTACCTGTTCATCCCACGACCAGCTGGACGGCTCGGATTTGATTAGCCAGTATTGCACCATCAGAGCGCGTCCACTTTCTTGCGTATGGCTTGCCTTTGTTCTTCGTGCAGGGGAATGAGGCCTTTTCTTGCCATATAACCATCAGGTCCCATCGCACCTTCCAGCGTGATTTCATGGGCAAAAGCCTTGAGGCCCGGTACCAGCTTGGCATGCTCTCCCTTGAGGTAAACATAAAGCAGGCGCGATAATTTATATTTGCCATCTGCTATATTCTCGAAAGTCGGCTGGGCACCATCGATGACAATGGGTTGCACCACACCAAGATTTTCTTCCACAAAGCTATACCC
>JBEBGP010000289.1:0-6772 GCA_040081045.1 Candidatus Nitrotoga sp. | reverse complement strand
TGATTGCCTCATCCAGAAATGGATCGCTGCCCCTGACGTATGCGCCGACACTGATCAGGTCGCGGTTACGCTGGTAAAGGGCGTACATATGTTTGAAGCGTTGCACGATGGACAAATGTTCCGGCGACACCAGACGCGACATCACGCGGCTGATCGAGGCTTCGATATCAATCGCCGGATAATGTCCCTGTTCTACCAAATGCCGTGACAGTACGATATGCCCATCGAGGATGGCACGGGCACTTTCGGCAATGGGATCCTGCTGGTCGTCGCCTTCGGTCAGCACAGTATAGAAGGCGGTGATTGAGCCGCTGCCTTCCAGTCCATTACCGGCGCGTTCCACCAGTTGCGGAAGCTTGGCAAAAACGGAAGGCGGGTAACCTTTGGTAGCGGGAGGTTCGCCGACTGCCAGCGCGAGTTCACGCTGCGCCATGGCAAAACGGGTCAGCGAATCCATGATCAGCAGCACATTTTTGCCCTGATTGCGGAAGTATTCGGCGATGGTGGTGGCGTAAGCCGCACCCTGCAGGCGCATGAGTGGCGAGGTGTCGGCTGGCGTGGCAACGACCACCGAGTGTGCCATACCTTCCTTGCCGAGGATGTCATTAATGAACTCTTTGACTTCGCGACCGCGCTCGCCGATCAGCCCGACCACTGTGATATCTGCGCTGGTATAACGCGCCATCATGCCGAGTAGCACGCTCTTGCCGACACCGCTACCGGCAAACAGCCCCATACGCTGCCCGCGACCCACCGTTAACATGCTGTTGATGGCGCGCACCCCGACATCCAGAGACGTGTCAATTGACGCGCGCTCCAGAGGATTGATCGGGCGGCTTTGCAACGGGGCAGATTCTGTATTCAATAATGATCCGAGTTGATCGAGAGGTTTCCCGGCCCCATCCAGCACACGACCCAACAGCATATTGCCGACTGGCAAATGTTTTGCGCCATCGGCAATCCGGCGCATCGGTATACGCCTGCTCCCAAGCGTCAGTACATGCGCAGGCTTGACTGGTGTCACACGCGCGCCGGGAACCAGGCCGTGTACGCTATTTTCCGGCATCAGGAACAATCTTTCCCCCGAGAAACCGACTACCTCCGCTTCGACGATATTGTTTGGCAAATGAATCGCGCAAGTGCTGCCGACCGGCATGATTAAACCGACTGCTTCCATTACCAGACCGGTTACCTTGGTTAAATGACCACTGGGTAACATGGGGTCACACTCCGCCACATATTCGCGACCCTCATTGAGAAAGTCCTGCCACTTGATACTGTGAGCGGTCACATCAGCCATGATTTATCCTGTCCTATTGACTCGACAATGCGCTTCCAGCGCGCTTCTGTGGTGGCATCTACCTGGCAGTGCGAGGTTTCCACGCGACACCCACCGCGTCCGATTTGTGTATCGGTAAATATCTTCCATCCCGCATGCGACAGCTGTTCTCCCATTTGTTTGCGCACCAGCTCCGCGTCTTCAGGATGCAGGATAAGATGGGCATTCTGATTAAAATGAGGCAGGTCGCTGATCGCATTGCTGACAATTTTCAGGATCACTTCCGGCTTCACCTGCAAGGTTTCACCAACCATCCGGCGGGCAATTTCCAGCGACAAATCAAGCAGAGACTGGGCAATCTGTTCGTCCACGCGATTGAGCGCAATCTGCAGATTTTGCAGCAGTGCGCCAATTTGTAATGCTTCGGCGCGTGCCTGCAGGATACCGGCGGTATAACCCGCCTCGTGACCTTGCACGTGCCCGTCATCGTGTGCCTGTTGATGGATATTTTCCAGCTCGGCAACAGTGGTAAGCATGGGGTTCTTTTTCGCGCCAGCCGGAAGAGGATTGCCGGCACGCGGATCGAGCGAGGCCAGCTCCCAACGCTCGAACGCGGTCAATTGCTCTTTGTGGATGATCGTGCTATGACCAGCGACCTGGCGAGCGTAGTTTGCCCGCTTAGTCGAATGGCCAGTTGGATCATCAGACATAAGCTTCCTCGTTCTTTCCGCCCAAAACAAGCTGGCCTTCATCGGATAAACGGCGCACAATTTTGAGGATTTCCTTCTGATTGGATTCAACTTCGCTGAGCCTGACCGGGCCTTTTGACTCCAGATCCTCGCGCATCATTTCGGCGGCGCGTTGCGACATATTTTTGAAAATCTTTTCGCGCAATTCCGCGCTTGCGCCTTTGAGCGCAATAATCAAAAGCTCCGACTGCGCTTCGCGTAAAATAAGCTGGATGCCGCGATCGTCAATTTCCATAATGTTCTCGAAGATAAACATCTGGTCTTCAATTTTCTGGGCCAGCTCCGGATCATAAGTGCGAACGTTTGCCATCATTTCCGTTTCCAGTGCGGCTCCCATGAAATTAAGGATTTCTGCGGCGGCCTTCACCCCGCCCTTCAGACTTTTCTTGCTGGTACTGCCATCCGACATAAGTTTCCCCAACACATCGTTAAGCTCGCGCAGGGCAACAGGCTGTACGCTATCCAGCGTGGAAATGCGCAGCAGTACGTCATTGCGCGTGCGATCGGTGAGCATCTTGAGAATTGCGGCAGCCTGGTCGGATTCCAGATGCACCAGAATAGTTGCGATAATCTGGGGATGTTCATTGCCTATCATTTCCGCTACTGCGCCCGGATCCATCCACTTTAAGCTCTCAATGCCGCTCGTGTCGCTGTTGGACATGATGCGATCCAACAGTCCGGCGGCCTTGTCATCCCCCAGCGCTTTGATAAGCATGCCGCGAATGTAATCGTTGGAATCCATCCCGATGGTGGTCTTGCTGGATGCGGAAAGCAGAAAATCCTGAAATACCTGTGAAATTTGTTCGCGGTCTGGACTCCTCAGCTTCATCATGGCCGCGCTGATTTTTTGCACCTCTTTGGGTTTGAGATATTTCAATACTTCACCCGCCTCACTTTCGCCGAGTGTCATCAAAAAGATAGCGCTTTTTTCAATGCCGTCAGCCATTGCTGTTTACCCACTCTTTAATGACACTGGCGACAATTTTGGGTTCCTGTTGGGCAATTTGCCGTGCCGTTTGCAGGCTTTGTTCATATCCCGGGGCAGAGGAGGCAAAATTGCCCCCGGAAGTCGCCGTACCCTGTTCATTGGCTGCCAAACCGCCCGTACTGCCGACCGGGGTGAGCAAGGTATGAAATGCCGGTTTGATAACACGAAATACCAGGAAAAACAGGATCGCGGCTATCACCAGATACTTAAACAAATCCTTGGCCAACTCGATCATATCGGGTCGTTTCCAGAACGGCAGTTCCTCGACAATTTCCTTGATCTCGGCAAAGGCCGCAACCTGCACATTCAGACTGTCCCCGCGATTCTGGTCGAAACCCATGGCTTCCCTGACCAGATTGTTGATCTGCTCTTTTTCCGCATCACTCAATGGTTTGGTGCTGCTTTTTCCTTTGGCATCGGTCACTTTGCGATTGCCATTCACTACCACCGCGACGGACAGGCGCTTGATCGATCCGACCGGCAACACGGTATGGCGTATGGTGCGATCCACCTCAAAATTTACCGTGGATTCTTTTTGCAAGCTGGACGCGCCGGCGTTGTCTGCTGTGCTGCCCTGCGTATCCGTTCCGGCAACGATTGGTGCGGAAGCCGGAACCGGGGGTTGATTGGTCAGTGCGCCTGGAATGCCTTGCGCACCCGATCCGGGATCATCCATCGTCTCGCTGCTTTGTCGGCTGCGGATCGTGCTGTCAGACGGGTTTTGATTCGGCTTGAAAGTTTCCGCAGTTTGCTCAATACGCGAGAAGTCAATATTGGCGGTAACTTGCGCGCGTACATTGTTTGCGCCGAGCAGCGGGGTCAGCAACGACTCGATGCGTTTAATGTAGTTCTGTTCAACTTGCTGAACGTACCTGAGTTGGTTTGCATCCAGACCATGGCCATTTGCGCCGTCATGATCGGCACTGAGCAGCGTGCCATTCTGGTCCACCACCGTCACATTTTTGGCGGATAGTTCCGGCACACTGCTTGAAATAAGATGAACAATTGCGCTGACTTGCGCGGAGTCGAGCATACGCCCACCTTGCAGGCTGAGCACTACGGACGCGCTGGGTTTTTGCTGTTCCTTGACGAACACGCTGGATTTGGGAATGGCCAGATGAACGCGGGCGGCAGCAACCGCACCAATGCTTTGTACCGAACGGGCCAGCTCACCTTCCAGCGCGCGTTGGTAATTGACCTGTTCGGCAAACTGGGTCACGCCGAATTTTTGATTTTCCATCAATTCAAACCCGACATTTCCGCCTTTTGGAAGTCCCAGCGAAGCCAGTTTAAGGCGCGCTTCATGAACTTGGTTGGATGCCACCAACAACGCTCCGCCACCCTCGGCAAATTTGTAGGGGATGTTCATTTGTTGCAGCGATTCAATGATGGCACCCCCATCACGATCGGATAAATTGCTGTACAGCAGGCGGTAATCCGGTGTTTGTCCCCAACTCCACACACCGGCAATGATTGCAAACAATGCCGCGAGACCGCCCAGTAATCCGACTATTTGCTGAAGGTTAAGTTGATTTAACTGACTTAATGCTTTGTTTTTTTGTTCAGCCATGATGATCTTGAGCCACAACCAAAACCCAATTTGGGTAAGGATCGCATTATCGATGGCAAAAAATATTTTGTTAGCCCGATAAGGGGGAGAACCCCGTATCTTTTCTCACAATCACAATTGCGGCTTGTCGGGTATTGTGCTGTCACTAAGAAACCTCTGATTAAGGAGACATCAAATGAACACTTCGGCAGTGGACAGCTTGTTGGCACAAATGCGCGCTGCGGCGGCCGCAGCGGGATTGCGGGAACCAAACCAGGCGGCACAGCCGGGAAAAGTGGATTTTTCCAATGTGCTGAAATCATCATTGGATGGAGTGGCGCAGGCTCAAGCCAAATCGGAAGCCATGCAAAAAGCTTTTGTGCTGGGTGATGACCGTGTCAGTCTGAGTGACACCATGATTGCGATGCAGAAAGCCAGCATCAATTTCCAGACCACCATTCAGGTGCGCAACAAATTTGTGCAGGCTTACAACGACATTATGAATATGCAGGTTTAAGAGTCTGCCTTTATGCGTTGCATATTCATCACATAGCGTTGTAATAAAAGAGTAGACGCACCATCCAGATTTTTAAATTCGCAGCCAGCGTGTTTTTGCGTATGACCCGATTCCATCGGAAGTAAAAACAGATTTTTTACCACTATCGTTCCACTAATCTTGCCCACTTCCGGCAGGTCGATCAGGCAATTCACATAGGTTTTGCCAACGGCAATTTCGGTGTCAGTCTCTGCGCATATCAGTCCCACGCCGCCACAACTGATGTCCATGATGGTGAATTCACTCAATTGCTTTGCATTTGGCGTGGCAGCCGGGATCATACAGTGCAATAAGTATTGTGTGGGCATCTCCAGGCGGTAGTATTCGCGCCGCTGCAAGCGGTAAAGACTATCTGGCAAGGGCAAATAAAAGGCAGCATCATTTTTATATACTGCGCTGTGGGCATGGTTGGTGGTGAACTGAATCTTGATCTGTAAATCAGAGGTGACGAAAATCAGCTTGCTGCTTTCGGCAATGTGCTGGTTGTCCGAACTGTTCGAGCTTGGCTCCAGCCATACACCCGTATCATCGACACCCAATACCGTAGTCAGGATGAAGTCATCCGCACCACCGTAATAAAGTGCGACGCGAGATCCCCTCGCGGCAAGGGTACGCAGGATAAACTTGATTTCTTTTGCCGAAGTCAGCCGATATTTTTCATTTTCCTCGCCGGATAATATTTCAATATTAAGAGGGATGTCTTTTTCCATATTCTTAGCGCCGCGTTATCAAGACTGGCGCGCATAATAACAAAACTATGCTCGTGTTAGGAGTTGAATAGCATGGGTATCACCGTGTTCCAGCCGGTATAGCCAGGCGAGCAGTTCAGCTACTGCCAGATAGAGTTGCGGGGGGATTTCCTGGTCGAGCTCGACCTGCATTAGCAATCCGACTACATCTTCCGACTCATGGACGAAAACCCCGTGTTGTTTGGCGCGCTCAATGATTGCTTGCGCGATTAGGCCGCGCCCCCTAGCAACCACTTTCGGTGTGTCCTGATTTTTGCCGTAGGTCAGCGCAACGGCAACTTGTTGTGGTGTGGGAACAGGCTGTTTCATTTTATATTATTTCAATTTGTATTAAAAACGATTACTGCGTGGGCTGCGTCTTCGGCTCCTGAGTGAAACAACTGGTATAACTACTAGCCATCTGACTGATGAAACTACTGATATAACTACTAGCCATCTGACTAACCCAGCAAAAGGCTTTGCATAGCCAATCGGCTAAGTCACCAAAAGACGGTGACATAAGCCGCTGGTTAACGCTGGGCAAGTCATTGGTTATAGCCATCCCACTAAGCAACCAAAAGACGGTTGCAAAGTGGTTGGCTATAGCCGCACTGGAAGTGTTGTCTTCACCCGCAAGGGGTGGGTCATGGTTATACAGCCGGTGAATCGGCAACAACCACGCACTGTCGCTTCACCCTTATCGCCTTGCTTTCCTTTTAATGCGAATTAGGTTTAAGCGCAGGTCTGACTTCAGTCCAACGTACGAGCCATTAATTGTGTTGGTGCTGCGCCGGTCAACGAACCCGAGCTCATGATTTTTCAACCACTGCAGCGGTCAGTGCAATATCGGCATCAGCAAGTGAATTTCTGAGCTGGGGCAGGGTGCGATTGAACAGGTCAACGGTTACTGTATCTGCTGCATT
>JBEBGP010000178.1:0-6820 GCA_040081045.1 Candidatus Nitrotoga sp. | reverse complement strand
GATGTCCCTGATGCTTTTGATAATGCTTGCGGCGACGCATTTTGAAAATGCGAATTTTATCACCACGACCATTTGAAATAATGGTTGCCGTGACTTTGGCGCCTGTTAGGAGCGGCTTGCCAACCGACACTGCATCGCCGCTACCTACCATCAACACTTTATCCAAAATAATGGCACTGCCAATCTCACCGGCAATGGTTTCAACTTTAAGGGTTTCACCTTGAATCACGCGATATTGCTTACCGCCAGACTTAATTACTGCATACATAACGACCTCGTTTTATGTGCGGTTTTACAGAGCCGCGCATTATACACAAATGTGGCAAGCCGTCAAAATGCTTATCCAAGTTTAGGTAACGTTGCAGGCAGTCAATGTTAGAATGCGTGCCATGTTAAATGAGCGCGCTCAAATTTTACTAAAAACGCTGGTAGACCGTTATGTGAGTGAAGGTCAGCCGGTGGGGTCGCGTGCTTTGCAGCAATTTTCCGGCTTGGGAGTCAGTCCGGCCACGATTCGCAGCGTTATGGCCGAAATGGAGGAGATGAAATTGGTCAGTAGCCCCCATACCTCTGCCGGGCGTGTGCCCACGGCGCTGGGCTATCGGCTATTTATCGATACCTTGATGGTTGTACAGCCGTTGGATAGCACACGGGTGCAGCAGCTGGAACTTCAATTGCAACCGGATAATCCTTCACGTTTAATTAATCAGGCATCAAATTTATTGTCGGAGCTGACTCATTTCGCAGGCGTGGTTGCGATTCCACAGCGTGCGAATATCATGGTGCGGCAGATTGAATTTTTGCGCCTGTCAGAAAATCGGGTGCTGTTGATAATCGTCATGCCGGATGGTGAGGTGGAAAACCGGGTATTGGTCACACACAAGGATTACTCCCAGTCGCAGTTGAATGAAGCGGGCAATTTTTTGAGTAAGCATTATGCAGATTGCCATTTTCAGGACATACACCAGCGTATGCAAGCGGAATTACAGCAATTGCAACACGAGTTGACCGCGTTGATGAGTGCGGCGATTATAGCCAGCGATGCGGTGATGGCTGGCAAGAACGAAAATTATGTTATTAGCGGCGAACGTAAATTGCTGCACATAAATGACCTTTCTTACAACATGAAGCAGTTGCGTAACTTGTTTGACGTGTTCGAGCAACGAACGGAATTGTTACAATTGCTGAACGTGAGCCGTTACGCGCAAGGCGTGCATATTTTTGTAGGGAGCGAATCAGGCCTGCAGGGGCTGGATGATTGTAGCGTAGTCAGCGCGCCCTACATGGTGGATGGACAAACAGTTGGCACCCTGGCCGTGGTGGGACCGAAGCGCATGAATTATGAAAAAGTTATTCCTGTTGTAGACATCACCGCCAAATTACTGAGCAATGCCTTGTCGCTACATTAAAGCTGCACACCCAATAACAATAATTATGACGGGCGAAACGGCCGATGACCTATCCAAGTGAGCCACCCTATACACACGGCACAATAGAAAAAACAGCGATATTGCTGGTGAGTCTGGGCACGCCGGATGCGCCCACCGCGCAAGCTGTTAAACCTTACCTCAAGCAATTTCTCAGTGATCCGCGTGTGGTGGAAATCCCCCGATTGATTTGGTGGTTTATCTTAAACGGGGTCATCCTCAACGTCCGCCCAAAAAAGTCGGCCGCAAAATATGCTTCAATCTGGATGCCGGAAGGCTCGCCGCTAAGAGTGCATACCGAGCGTCAAGCCAAATTGTTGCTGGGCTATCTGGGCGAGCGTCAGCGTGATGTACCACTGCTTGTGGATTATGCCATGCGCTATGGCAACCCTTCTATCCCCTCAGTATTGACGAAACTCAAGGCACAAAACTGCCAGCGCATTCTGCTCGTACCGCTTTATCCGCAATACGCTGCCAGCGCAACTGCAACTGCATTCGATGCGGTGATGAGTGAATTACTCAAGCAACGCAATATGCCCGCTTTGCGCACCATCAAACACTTTTACGACCATCCCGGTTACATCAAAGCGTCTGCACAAAATATATTGGATGATTGGATGATACATGGTCGACCGGATCATCTGGTGATGAGTTTTCATGGCGTGCCGCGCTACACCCTGGATAAGGGCGATCCTTACCATTGTGAATGTCTCAAAACAGGCCGTTTGATTGCAGAGGAATTGGGGCTCAAGGCAACGCAATATACGGTTAGTTTTCAATCGCGTTTTGGTCGTGCGGAATGGATAAAGCCCTACACCACCACCACGCTTAAGGAATTAGGCAAGAAAAAAATCAGGCGGGTGGACGTGGTGTGCCCGGGTTTTGTTGCAGACTGTTTGGAGACGCTGGAAGAAATTGCGATGGAAGGCAAGCACGATTTTCAACAGGCAGGCGGCGGGGAATATCATTACATCCCCTGTCTAAACGAACGATCTGATTGGATGCATGCCTTGACTGATCTGGTAATGGAAAATTTACAGGGCTGGCTGCAGAAACCTGACTCTGCCCGGCTTGAGCAGGCACGATTGCGCGCGTTGGCACTCGGTGCAAAAAAATAGCGACACATCCCGATAATGATAATGTCAGCGTGGTAACAGTGCGGGTGTAGTAGCTCCCCGGCACTCTATTGGTTTAGAATCCTGTTTGCTTTACAACTTTAAGGTATAGAAATTGTGGCACTGATTGTTCAAAAATATGGGGGCACATCTGTTGGCAGCATAGAGCGTATGTTGAGCGTGGCGCATCGCGTAGCCAAATACAAAGCGCAGGGGCATCAAATAGTGGTCGTGGTTTCTGCCATGAGTGGCGAGACCAATCGCCTGTTGGCCTTGGCCAAAAATATCCAGGATGCGCCTGATCCGCGCGAACTGGATGTGGTACTGTCTACAGGTGAACAAGTGACCATCGGTTTGGTTACTATGGCATTAATGCGGGTCGGCTTGAAAGCCAAAAGTTATACCGGCGCACAGGTGAAAATTCTGACGGACAGCGCATTTACCAAAGCCCGTATTTTGGGTATAGATGAGCAAAATATATGCGCGGATTTGGCCAATGATTATGTGGTGGTAGTGGCTGGATTTCAGGGTGTGGATGGTGACGGCAACATAACCACGCTGGGACGTGGCGGTTCTGATACAACAGGTGTGGCATTGGCGGCAGCGCTGGGTGCGGACGAATGCCAGATTTACACCGACGTGGATGGTGTGTATACCACCGACCCGCGCATCGTACCGGAAGCGCGGCGCTTAAAAACCATCACCTTTGAAGAGATGTTGGAAATGGCGAGTTTAGGTTCGAAAGTATTGCAAATCCGCTCGGTGGACTTTGCCGGAAAATATAAAGTCAGGCTGCGCGTGCTATCCAGCTTTCAGGATGAAGGTGAAGGCACGCTGATAACTTTTGAGGAAGATAAGAATATGGAACAGGCGATCATTTCAGGCATTGCTTTTAATCGTGACGAAGCTAAAATAACCGTGCGGGGCGTGCCTGATAGACCCGGTATCGCCTATCAAATCATAGGCCCGGTCAGCGACGCGAACATTGATGTGGATATTATTATTCAGAATGTCGGCACGGACGGAACCACTGATTTTTCTTTTACCGTGCATCGCAATGAGTTCTCCAAGGCGATGGAGATTCTGAAAAATAAAGTTCAGAAACACATTGGTGCAGCGGCTGTAGTAGGCGACGACAAAACCGCAAAAGTGTCAGTCGTCGGCGTGGGGATGCGGTCACACGTGGGTATCGCCAGCAAAATGTTTCGCACTCTGGCCGAAGAGGGGATCAATATTCAAATGATCTCTACTTCCGAGATAAAAATTTCTGTCGTGATCGATGAAAAATATCTGGAATTGGCTGTGCGTGTGCTACACAAAGCGTTTGAGTTGGATCAGGAAGGGATATAATCGTTTGACCCTTGGCGGGGAGTGAGGTATCCTGCGCGGCCTTCTGGAGAGATGGCCGAGTGGTCGAAGGTACTCCCCTGCTAAGGGAGCGTAGGGTTTATAGCCTTACCGAGGGTTCGAATCCCTCTCTCTCCGCCAAAGAGGTTTTGTTACCAATTAACCGCGCCCGTAGCTCAGATGGATAGAGTACTTGGCTACGAACCAAGGGGTCGGGCGTTCGAATCGCTCCGGGCGCACCATATAATAAAGGGGTTAGGTTAAAAATCTAGCTCCTTGTTCATTCTCTGTAGTAAAAAACGTATCACTTTTTGGTACGATTTCAGGCAATACCACTGGCCTGCGATCAACCCATTGCGCGAGGTGTTCACTGGATAGGTGCGCATACTTCTGCACCATCTCCGGTGAAGACCACCCGCCCAACTCCTGTAAAACGTGCTGCGGAGTGCCTTCTTGAATATGCCAGCTTGCCCAGGTGTGTCTGAGGTCATGCCAGCGGAAATTCTCGATGCCAACCCGTTTTAATGCCTTGTGCCATGCCTTCGTGTTCACCTGATGCACCGTCTTGCCGTTAAAGGTAAACACGTTAGCCTGATGCTTGCCGATCTGTTTGCGCAGCACTAAAACCGCTACGTTCGATAGTGGAACGGGAATCGCCTTTCTGGCCTTGGCTTGATCGGGATGTATCCATGCCGTCTTGCGCACTAAATCCACCTGTGACCATTGCAGGCCAGTGACATTGGAACGCCGCAAACCTGTTTCCAGACTGAAGCGCACCATGTCGGCCAGATGCGGCGGCAATTCGGCAATCAACCTGTCGGATTCATTCCGAGTCAACCAGCGCACCCGCTTGGTTGGTTCCGGCAGCATACGCACCATCGGAACACGATCAATCCATTCCCATTCGTTGCAGGCTTTCCTGAGAACTGCACGGATGACTTCCTGCACACGATTGACCGTAGAGTTTGCAACGCCATCGGCTTGCTTCGCGGCAGAAATTTTGTCCAGCAAATCCCGCTTGATTGTCTGCAACTCAACGCCGTTCAGGTATTGATCCAGCCAGCGCAAATGATAAATGTCGCTGACCTGCGAGGCTTTATGTTTCGTCTCGCTCAGATACCGTACAACAGCATCGTTCCACTTGTAGATCGGCTTGGCTCCCAGCCTTTCCTGCTCCCACAAGGACGATTTCAATTTGGCTTCGTACTCTTCCGCCTTTTCGCGGACGGGAGTGCCAGAACTTTGCTGTACTCGCTTGCCTTTGTGGGTGAAACGAACCCACCAGATTGATGAGTCCTCACGCTTGTAGAGTGACATGGTAAATTCTCCTTTGTGTCACCTTCCAGCGTTCGCCACTTGGAAGAATAGAACGAACGCAGATAAGACACAAGATCATCTTTGATAAATGTCCAGCACTTGCCGGGTTTGGCTGCGGGAATCTCGCCAGAACGTGCCTTGCCCTGAACAGTGACGGGATGCATTTTGAGAAACGCGGCAGCCTGTTCAAGGTTAAGCGTCTCCATCATTGCCATCCTTTGCGAGTTGGTAGGCTTCGGCAGCTGCAATGGATTGATATTCGAGCGGCTGAGCATTCTGCACAGTGTTGTAACGGCGATTTTTGCTCTTTACCTTTTTTCCAACATATAACTCTAGCCCTTTATATTTAAAGCCTGAGCGAACGACGTGATATGACCGAGCTTGGCGAAAATATTGATCCATCCCTTCGCGTAAATTCGTAATGCCACGGCTGGCCATGAATGAGGTAATGCCGCCCAGCCCATGCACGAACAGCCGCTCATCTTCGGGCAAGCGGGCAGGATTGAAGCGTTGCAGTTTGGCTTGCTCCATCTCGGAGTTGAATGCCGCAGTTATAAAATCCCACAGCGGGTGATTGTTCCAGCGTGCTCGATTGCTGTCCGATTCAGTTGGCACAGTCAGACGCAGCCAGTTCTCGGTGAGATAACGCCAGAGCGCGGCTTGATTCAGCAGCAGTTGCGCGAGTTTGGGCAGTTGCAGGCTCACCAAGGCGTTGCGCTTGGCCTCGAACTCCATGCGCCATACCTGACGCTCACCATCCCATCCAGCAGCCTTCCACAGCTCGTGCAAATAGAACTTGTGCGACTTCTTTTCGACTTCGAGGGTTTTGTCATAAAGGCGCGCAACAATATCGCCGCCCGATCCGAAGCTCCACCCGGAGAAACGCCCATAGCTGTAATGCAGTGACATGGTTTCTACCCGCGTCACCCAATCGCGCAGTGGCTCAAAAGCATCCATCGGACAATCGGCGCAGAAGTCAGCGTACAAGTCCACGCGGCTGACGTTGGCGGGTTCATTCACTACGCCCAGCGAGTTGACGATATGGCTTAATCCTTCCTCTGCCTTTTCGATTCCGGCATGGGTGAGGTATTCGCTGGAAATTTGCACATAGGCGAGGGGCAGAGACTTCGAGCGGGAATTGCTGGCCTGGATACGGTAGGCGTTATCCACCAGCACATAGGAGAAACGCCCCGCGCCTTTGTCGCGCACCTCAAACAGATGCTCGCAGATCGTTACCTGGGCGATGGACTGGCTAAGTTCATCATCCAGTTGAGCAAGGTCTTTCAGACGGAAGAGTTTTTTATCCCAATCCTCTGACATCACGCCGGGATATGAAAGATAAAGACTATCAACCCCAAACCTCAATAACTTGAATTTTTCTGGATTGTATTTTAAGGGTGCTCTGTTAGTGGGCGACGCACCCTGAGTGTCCTCGCCGTTCGTTCGTCCGTCCGCCACACGCTGCGCGTGTGTGCGGGCGGGCGGCCTCACGGCTGCGGCTTTATCAGACGAGAGTGAATTTGTTTCCATGATCTGTAATCTCCATTGTTAGATGCGGGACTACAGCTTGAGGAATCGGGGAATGGCGGGGATGTAGCTGAAAATAATCGAAAC
>JBEBGP010000122.1:0-1697 GCA_040081045.1 Candidatus Nitrotoga sp. | reverse complement strand
AGTTTTACACTGAAGGGTTTAGATATTCAGGGAGCTACGGTATATCCAGTTAGTGAGTTAAATGACTTAGGAAAAGATCTCATAGGCAAGAAGGTCACTTTGTCTGAGGTCGATTCAGTAGCGCGCGCCATAGCACAGCGCTATCGTGATGATGGCTATCTACTAGTAGTTGCGGGTGCGCAAGACAAAAGTCCGAAAAATGGCGTTGTAACAATTCAGGTTGTTGAAGGCTACATTGCCAACGTTACGGTTGATGGAAGACTTCATGCCGGTGAACGAGGCAAGAAACTTGTTGCTGATATCGCCCATAACATTACGGAAGAACGCCCACTGAAAGCCGCCACACTCGAGCGTTATCTGCTTTTGATCGATGATTTGCCGGGTGTAACTGCTAAAGGCGTGGTGCGTCCGGGTAATGGTCGCGGTCAGGCTGAACTGCTTATCGTAGCCGATCACGATCAATTCGAGGGATCGGTTGAGACGAACAATCGCGGCACACGCTTTGTCGGGCCCAATCAGTTTCAGGGAACGCTGGCAGCCAACTCTGTTTTTGGCTGGTTCGAGCGTACGTTGATTCGTGGCATCACCACAGGTGCAGCCAAAGAGTTACAGTTCTATGATGCCCAGCACGAGCAACAGCTGGATGACGAGGGCACAAAACTCAAACTGTTTGGCAGCTATTCCTCGGTGCATCCTGCAGATGAGCTGAAGGTGCTGGATATTGACGGCGAATCAACCTCTTTTGATGTGCAGGTAGAAAGCCCGATTGTCCGTTCACGCAAAGAAAACCTGACGCCGCGCATGCGCTTTAGCTATCGCGACAGTGAGGCGACCACGCTCAACGTACAAACCTTTAAGGACAACATCCGCGCTGTCCGCGCCGGTGGCACCTATGACGTGGAAGACCATCTGAGGGGTGTAAACATTTTTGATACCGAAATCAGTCAGGGTCTGGATGTACTCGGCGCAACTGATGACGGGGTAGGGCGCTCGCGTATTGATGGCGAACATGATTTTACCAAAATCAATTTCGACTTCACGCGTCTGCAACCATTACCAAATCACTTTTCTATCCTGACCAGCCTTACTGGCCAGTACGCATTTGACCCACTGCTATCTGCCGAGGAGTTTTCTCTCGGTGGCGTTGGTTTCGGTCAGGCTTACGATCCTTCCGAATTGGCTGGCGATCATGGCGCTGCTGCGAAAATTGAGTTACGCTGGGCAAATGCTGTCGAAGAGCCCTGGCTGCAGAATTATCAGCTTTATACCTACTATGATGTGGGCTCCATCTGGCAAAAAGATCCGCCAGCTGCTGTGGTAAAACAGAAAAGTCTGGCCAGTGCCGGTGTGGGTGTTCGTGTGAATATAAACGAGCATGCTTCTGGTTCACTCGAACTCAGCAAGCCGCTCACCAAGAACCTCGGTGCCACGCTTGATGATGACCCAAGAGTGTTCTTCAACCTGATCGGTCGATTCTAGTAACCGCTTGATATAAAATGGAGTTTTGATGCTGCTATCGGCTTGCCAAAATTCTGTTGATAAGGCTAGGTACTGCTTGACTATCAATACCAATATGCTATTTGTTTACCATTAATTAATAATTAGGTTTCTTGAAAATAGGTGCAATATGAAAACGCTGTCGAAAAAATCCATGAGTGAATTAACCGCAAAGTCGCTATCTTCCAGCACTGTGCTGA
>JBEBGP010000033.1:0-6843 GCA_040081045.1 Candidatus Nitrotoga sp. | reverse complement strand
GCCCATAGCGGATTGCGTACTTTTAGTGCTTGCGGGTACACAGTTATCGTTTTTAACACGAATTGAAATTAGGCAACTCAAGAATCGCTCTTGATAAGCCGGTAAAATGGAAACAATTGGGTGTTGATTGACAGATCTGTGGCAAACATGGAGTGGCTGATTTATCAAGCACACGCCAATATTGAGTTGAAGCTATTTTTTACCCGAGTTTAAACTGCAGTTTTCAGGTTGGAGCGTCCTTTATTGGGTATTCTTGCCAGGCAAGTAAATCACGCACAGGCTTAAAACTTTTCCGATGTTCGGGTGTTGCACCGTACATCTTCAATGCCGCCATGTGCGCGGCGGTGGGATAACCCTTGTGCGCGGCAAAATTGTATTGCGGATAACGCTGGTGCAATTGCAGCATGGCTGCGTCACGCGCTGTTTTAGCCAAAATGGAAGCGGCGGAGATTGCCGGCACGCTGCTGTCGCCCCCAACAATGGCGCGGCCAGGAATATCGGTGTCAGGGCAATACAGACCATCCACCCAAACTTGTTGTGGCCGCACACGCAAAGCTTCGATTGCACGGCGCATGGCTAACAAACTGGCACGTAGAATATTTAACCGATCAATTTCTTCAACCGAAGCTGTGGCAATTGCCCATGCGATAGCGTGTTGTTTAATTTCAACGGCGAAAAAATCGCGCTTTTTTTCGCCGAGTTTTTTGGAATCAGCCAAACCATGAATTGGGCGCTGATCATTTAATATCACGGCTGATGCATACACTGGTCCGGCCAGAGGACCGCGTCCGGCCTCATCTACCCCGCAAATCAATAATGTCTTCATCTGCCCAAATAGGACAATAAAGCCTGCGCCGCTTTTTGTGCGGTGTCCTGCTTCAGTTGCATGTGTATTGCCGTAAATTGAGCCTCTAGTTCATCCATCGCTTTTTTATCCCCCATCAATTTTAGCAATGCCTGCGCTAAATTTTCGGGGGTCGCGTCATCCTGTAAAATTTCCGGCACAACAAACTTCCCCGCCAATACATTGGGCAGGCCAACATAGGGTTGAAGTTTTTTACGCTTCATCAACCAAAACGTGAGGCCTGACATTTTGTATGTGATAACCATCGGACGCTTGAGCAATGCCGCTTCTAGCGTGGCTGTGCCGGATGCCACCAATACGCCATCTGCCGCTATCATCGCTTCGTGAGCGTGTCCAAAAAATAACGTGAAAGGCAGGTTTTCGGCCTTGCATTGATATAAGGCCACTTTAAAAATATTGTGCGTCTCACGGCTGGCCAGCGGGACCAGAAACTGTGCCTCGGGAAATGTCTGTAAAATTATTCTGGCGGTTTCAATAAAGGTTTGCGCCAAAAACTTTACTTCGCTTTGCCGACTGCCCGGCAGTAATGCAAACACTTTTTTCGATAACGGGATGCGCATTTGCTCGCGCATGGCTGTGCGATCAGGCGATAGTGGCAATATGTCCGCCAGGGGATGTCCGACATAAGTGACGGGCACGCCCGCCCTTTCATACAGGGGCGCTTCAAATGGAAACAAGGCCAGCATACGGGAGACGGCACGTTTTATTTTATGGATACGCTCGCCACGCCACGCCCAGATAGACGGGCTGACATAATGCACGGTTGGGATACCACGCTCTTTAAGCGCGAGCTCCAAATTCAGATTGAAATCTGGCGCATCAATGCCAATGAATAAATCGGGGGGAGACGAAATAAAATGGGCGCGTAATTGAGCGCGTATACTGAGTATTTCAAAAAAGTGGCGCAACACCTCAACGTAGCCACGCACCGCCAGCTTCTCCATAGGAAACAATATTTCCATGCCGGCAGCCTGCATTTTTGGCCCGCCAATTCCAATGAATTTGATCCCCGGCATTTCTTTCTGCAACACTGCCATCAAGTGACTGCCAAGCAGATCACCCGAGGCCTCTCCCGCGACCATGCCGATAACTTTACCAGACTGCGTCATGACAAGAGTTAACGGACTATGCCGCGATCAGCTTTACTTAAAAAATCAACAAGTATAGTGAGTTCCGGATGTTCATCTGCCTGCACGAGAATTTCTTTCCTGGCCTGCTCCAAGGGCAATCCTGATTTGTATAATGTTTTGTAAGCGCGTTTGATGGCCATAATTGCATCGCCTGAAAAACCACGTCTCTTCAAGCCCTCCGAATTAATACCATGCGGCGCAGACGGGTGGCCGGAAACCAAAATATATGGCGGCACATCCTGCAGTAATACGGTACTAATACCGGTAATCACATGCGCGCCAATTTTACAAAATTGATGCACGCCCGTAAATCCGCCCAGAATGACATAATCTTCCATATGCACATGCCCGGCTAATTGCGCATTGTTGGCAAGAATAGTGTGGTTACCAATTTGACAATCATGGGCAATGTGAACATATGCCATGATCCAATTGTGGTGGCCGATGCGTGTTACACCGGCATCCTGCGAAGTGCCCAGATTAAAGGTGCAAAATTCGCGGATGACATTATGATCGCCGATTTCAAGCCGCGTCGGTTCACCCGCATATTTTTTATCCTGCGGCACTTCTCCCAAAGAGTTGAACTGGAAGATTTTATTGTGTTTGCCGATGCGCGTATGGCCACCGATCACCACATGCGATGCAACAGTGGTACCCGCATCGATCTCCACATGTTCGCCAATAATCGAATATGCGCCCACAGTTACATCAGCAGCAAGTTTTGCTCCGGGATGTATCAGTGCAGTCGGATGAATCATGGCTGCTGAATGACGCATCACAGCTCCCTCGCCGTGCATAAAAGCTCAGCCTCGGTGACCACCTGTCCGTCTACCGTAACTGTACCGGCAAACTTCCATATGCCGCGCATGGCACGCAAAATTTTCACATTGATAACAAGCTGGTCGCCTGCCATCACGGGTTTTTTGAATCGTGCTCCATCAATACCCACAAAATAATAAATTAACTTGTCATTGGGCTTGGTGTTGCTTGTCTTAAACATAAGAATCGCTGTGGCCTGCGCCATCGCCTCAACAATCAGCACACCCGGCATGACTGGATGGTGTGGAAAATGTCCCCCGAAAAACGGTTCGTTGATCGTCACATTTTTAAGCGCGGTAATTTCCTTGTCTACCTCATACGACAACACACGATCTATCAGCAAAAACGGGTAACGGTGCGGTAAATATTCCAACACCTCATGAATGTCCATTTGCGTATTCGCAATTATTTGCCCTGTACTCATCAACTTTCCTTTTTTAAAAGCTCTTGCTCAAGCGTTTTTATTCTTTCAACCAACTCATTCAAATGACGAATCTGGGCGGCATTTTTGCGCCATGCCTGGGCACTGCTGAACGGAAAAATTCCGGTATACACCCCCGGCTCGCGTATGGATTTACTAATCATGGTATGGGATGAAATTTCCACATGGTCAGCAATCTGAATATGCCCCAAAATTCCGGCGTTCCCTCCAATGCGGCAGTATCGACCAACCATAGCACTACCCGCAATACCGCTTGCTCCAGCCATCACAGTATGTTCACCGATGCGAACATTGTGTGCGATTTGAATCTGATTATCCAGTTTCACTCCATCACCGACAACCGTATCATCCAAAGCACCCCGATCTATGGTTGTATTCGCGCCTATTTCCACATCATTGCCAATGATTACGCGACCAATCTGTGGAATTTTTAACCAGCGATCATCATCCAGCGCCAAACCAAATCCGTCTGAGCCGATAATTGCACCAGAATGAACAATCAATCGATTACCCAGCACGCAATTGTGATACACCACCACTCGCGGGTACAACAAAACATATTCACCCAGCACCGTGTCTGCGCCTATGCTGCACCCGGACATAATCATACTGCCCGCACCAATTTTGACCCTTGCTCCGATTTCAACATGGGAAGCAATATGTACAGTCGGATGAATCCGCGCACCCTCACCGATTACAGCACTGGCATGTATGCCAGGCTGCAGTTGTTGCGGGGGATTTAAAAATGCAGACACCTTGGCAAAATACAAATAGGGGTTTTTACATACAATGCGCGGCAATAAGGTTGATTCCGCATCAGCCACGCCAACAATAACCGCTGCCGCATGTGTCGTGGCAAGTTGCGCGCGATAGCGATTATTGGCAAGAAAGGCAAGATGTCCTGTACGGGCACTTTCCAGTGTGGCAACTTGATTAATTAAAGTGGTACCATCTCCCAAAACCTGCCCGCCAAATTGGGTGGCAATTGCATCGAGCTGATAACTTTTACGATCCATGCAATCTGGCTTTTAAAATTAGCGTGTAGCCGAACCCGTTTCAGTTGCCATTTGTTGCAGCACTTTTGCGGTGATGTCAATATTGGGATTGTGGTAAACCTTTTCCTGCAAAATCAAATCATATTTCTCTTTCTCCGCAATCACCTTGATTGCCCTGTTGGCAATTGCCAACACACCTGACAATTCCTCCTGCTTGCGCTGATTCAAATCTTCAGTAAATTCGCGTTGTATGCGCTGTATATTCATATTCAAATTGGCCAACTCACGATCTTTATTACGTCGTTCAGATTCGGATAGCGTAACCTCCTCTTTCTCCAGCACGCCCTGCAAATCCTTAAGCTGTTTTGCCAACACTTTAATTTCTCTATCGCGTGCGGAAAATTCCTGCTCAATTCGCTTTTCCGCCTTGATCGCCGGCGCAGACTCCCGCAGCACACGGTCAGTGTCCACAATACCCACACGAAAATCATGCGCCATCACAGGCAGAGATACGGATAGCATCAACATGACCAGCCCTTTGGCAACGTGACTATTCAATTCATTACCTCCAAAGTTAAATTTTTTCATTTGATTTAGTATGCACACTCTACTCCTTCCCCACATTAAAAAAGGACTGCAATTCAACTGCTAAAATTATGCTCCAACGGGTCAAAACACCGATCCCAACGTGAACTGTATTTTATCCAACTTGTCACTCTTTTGCTTGTTTAATCCATTGGCAATGCTAATTTTCAGCGGACCCACGGGCGATATCCATGTTAATGCCATACCCGCAGCATAACGCAAGCCAGTTGTACCTGTCACGTTCCCCGGGCCATATACCGCCCCGCCGTCAATAAATGCGCTCAAGCGCACCGATTTTTCTGCGGTCAAACCGGGCATAGGGAACAATAACTCCAGATTACCGATCGCGCGCTTATCGCCACCCAGCGAATTATCCAGTTCATCGCGCGGCCCCAAAGAATTGGTTCGATAACCCCGCACCGAGTCAGGTCCGCCGGCATAATAGTTTTGGGTAAAGGGCAACACCTCCCCGTCATAACCACTGGCCTTGGCAAGCTCGCCATTTAAGCGCAAGGTGAAAATTTTACTAAGCGGGTAAAACCATTGATGCTGGTAATTCAGCTTATAATATTTCTGATCCGAGGGGGACAGGGTGGCTGATACAGTCGCGCGCTGAACTGTTCCCTCCGTGGTATAAATCGCGCTGTCACGATTATCATAACCCCAGCCTATCGTACCAGTCAGATTGGTTGTCGAGGCACCAAACAAGTCCACATATTGAATAACCCTTGCCGGACTGCCTGTCCCAATGGAAAGGGCGGTCTGCTCCACTGACAGGCCATAAAAAATGCTTTCATCATCTCCTATAGGCACGCCAAAGCGCATCCCGGTGCCCAGTGTTTGTGTTCGATATGGACTGATTACAGCTGTACGCGCAGAATTCACATCGCGTTTGTATAAATCGAAACTTCGACTCACCCCCTCATCGGTGTAATACGGGTTGGTATATGACAGCGAGTACGTTTGATTGATCTTGCTGGTATTGATTTGTGTGGTGAGATGATTGCCCGTGCCAAACAAATTGCGCTCTGTGACCGAGCCGGTAAAGATCAAGCCTTGACCGCTGGAGATCCCGGCGCCCAGCGAAAAATCACCTGTCAGCTTTTCTTTCACTGACAAACTAATGTCCAGCTGATCATTGGTGCCGGCTACCTGCGGGGTCTCAATATTCACGTCACTAAAAAAATCCAGCCGATCCACTTTCTGCTTGGATTTTTTAATTTTGCTCGTATCAAACCACGCCCCTTCCATCTGGCGAAACTCGCGCCGGATCACCTCATCCCGTGTTTTGGTATTGCCGGTAATATCAATGCGCCGGATATACGCACGCATCCCCGGATCAACCATAAAAGTAAACGCCACTTTGTGGTTCACTTTATCCAGCTCCGGCACCGCATTGGCGTTGGCAAAAGCATAGCCATCTTCACCCAGACGGTCACTTATTTTTTTGGTCGATTCGGTTAATTCCTTGCGCGAAAAAACGCTGCCTGGCATGACTGTGATCAACTTGCGCATTTCTTCATGCGGCAATATATGCTGTGCCCCGGCCAGTTTAATGTCCGAAACAATGTATTTGTCACCCTCGCGCACTTTGATAGTGATAAATATTGCCTCTTTGTCCGGAGTGATGGACACTTGCGTGGATTCGATAACAAATTCCAGGTAACCCGCATCCAAATAAAATGAACGTATTGTTTCCAAATCCGCGGATAGTTTTGGTTTGGAATACTGGTCATCTTTGGTGAACCAACTCCAGAAGCCGGGCACGCTCAACTCCATCAAAGCATGCAATTCAGCTTCGCTGTATGCCTTATTTCCGATAATGTTAATTTGACTGATTTTGGAAGTCTCCCCTTCAGTCACACTGAGGTTAACTCCGACACGATTACGCTCCAACTCAGTGATTGCTGTTTTAACCGCCGCGCCATATTTTCCTCGCGCCACATATTGCCGCTTAAGTTCCTGCTCGGCCTTATCCAGCGTGGCTTTATCAAAAATAAGTCCCTC
>JBEBGP010000373.1:0-1707 GCA_040081045.1 Candidatus Nitrotoga sp. | reverse complement strand
GCAGGCTTGCCGGATTGTGTGGCCGATTTGCGCGAGAACAATTGGCTCAACGCTGCCACTGCCATTATGACGACAGACATCGTAGCGAAGGCCGTGTCGCGAAAAATTACTATCGGTGCAAAAACTATTGCCATTACGGGTATTGCCAAAGGTTCAGGCATGATCCACCCGAACATGGCAACGATGCTGGGCTACATCGCTACCGATGCAAGTGTCGCGCAAAACATATTGCAGCAAATGGTGACGACTGCGTGCAATGCATCTTTTAATTGCATCACGGTGGATGGAGATACTTCAACTAACGATGCGCTGATATTGATTGCCACCGGTGAAAGTCACGCTGAAAAGATTATTGATGCGCGTAGCGCAGAATTTCGGCAACTGCAAACAGCGATTACAGAAGTGGCCATAAACTTGGCACAAGCCATTGTGCGGGATGGTGAGGGCGCAACAAAGTTTATCACCGTCAATATAGCCGCCGGAAAAAACGAGGCCGAATGCAAGCAAGTCGCCTACGCCATTGCACGCTCACCGCTTATCAAAACCGCGTTCTTTGCCTCTGACCCCAACCTTGGCCGCATCCTTGCCGCCATTGGTTATGCGGGAGTCGATGATCTCGATGTGCAAAATATTAAGGTGTATCTGGACAACGTGTTGGTGGCCGAGCACGGTGGGCGGGCGCTCAGCTATCTGGAAAAAGACGGGCAACGCGTTATGCAGCAAAGCGACATCACCGTGCGCGTGGAATTAAATCGCGGCACTGCGGCAGTGACGGTATGGACCTGCGATTTTTCGTATGACTATGTCAAGATTAATGCCAGCTACCGCAGTTAATTCCAGTTTCTGATAAAAACGATCACTGTGTTGGCTGCATTTTCGGCTCCTTGCCTCACTCAACTGTACTGTCATCACCCGCAAGCTCTAAAAATATGCGATCCGCCATGTGCTCGGACTCATGCGGAATTGTCAGGGTGTAGGCCGGAGTTGTACCAAAGGCAGGCAGGCTGCGTATCGGCGCCCTGTTTTCACCGCCCTGCACTCCTTACAATCAAAAACCGGGAAAGAAAAAGGGAATTCCTGACATGGATATTTTAGAAACTGTACTGATTCGCGCAAAAACTTTGCTGGACAGGCTGGATGCCGCATTGCCGCCGGCACGCCAAGTGATTGATTGGGATAACACCTTGGCTTGCCGCTGGCAACATCGCAATGGTTTCGGCGCATTGTTTCCCATCCCCCAAATTCATGCTATTCGACTGCATGACCTGCATGACATCGATCAGCAAAAACAACAGATCAATCAAAATACACAGCAATTCGTGCAAGGTCTGCCCGCCAACAACGTCCTGCTGACGGGCGCGCGTGGCACGGGTAAGTCATCGTTGGTTAAAGCATTGTTAAACGAATATTCCGCACGGGGTTTGCGCGTGATTGAGGTAGATAAAGCCGGGCTGATTGATTTGCCGGAAATCATTTCTGCCACCAGTGCGCGGCCAGAAAAGTTTATTTTGTACTGCGATGATCTTTCTTTTAATGCTGCCGAGTCTGGTTATCAAGCGCTCAAAGCCGCGTTGGACGGTTCGGTGGTGGCCTTGCCGGATAATTTATTGATTTATGCCACGTCCAATCGCAGGCATTTAATGCCTGAACAAATGAGTGAAAATCTGGGCACGCAGTATATTGGAGATGAAATTCATCCGGCAGAAG
>JBEBGP010000130.1:0-1709 GCA_040081045.1 Candidatus Nitrotoga sp. | reverse complement strand
TACCGGAATCTTCTCAAGGCGGACCAATGGCAGGTCGCCCAGACAGGCCCGCTCGATATCGAGGTGCGTTTTGTTTCAACCGCACCTGATGAGGCCATTGATTTCGCGGGGCTTACCCGCGTATTCGCGAAATCTTTTCATGAGAATCTGAGTGTGAGCTATCGGCGCATGGATGTGTTGCCGCGCACCGCTGCTGGAAAATTCATCGACTATGTGAATGAATATGACGCCGACAGCGATATCCGCCACAACTTAACCACCGCTGATTGAGCGGCAGGATCAAAAAATTCCTTATCTCCCCTCAGGCGGATCTCATCAATTTGATCGCAATATCGGCTACTGCCTGAACAGGGTTTGCGTTCCTGAAATGTGCGTGGGCCTCTGCCAGTTTCATGGCCTGCTCTTGCATGGCCGATGACGCGCTGACATATTGCACTGCCTCGGCAAAGGTTCTGGCGGTAATTTTGCTGAGAAGGGCTGATATGCCCGCCCCTGCTTTCCGGATGCTTTCGGCTTGAAAATAAGCTTCATCATGTTCGTAAACCACGACTTGCGGAACACCAGCCATGAGTGCCGCGGCAGTAAAGCCCAACCCGCCCCGGTGAATGGCGACCGCCTTTCCCGGCATGTCTTTGCCCAGTGCGAAAGGCGCATCAGCCACCGTCACGCGCGAGCCTTTGAATTTCCGCTTCACGCTGCGCATTGACATTCCAAAATAAACGTCCGTGTCGATTTCCAGTTTCCCGAGTCCCGCAATAACCTCGTCATTGAGCTGGTTCTTCTCGTGAAAATAGGCAATTGCCCCGCCATATGACAGCCGTGGCATCGGCGCGCCGCCGGGAATTTCCACGCCAAGGTATTCCTGCTTCCGGAATGCCTGATAGGGATCAAATATTGGCAATGTCATAAGGCCATAGGCGGTGGCCTCGTTCAATTGGGGAAGCCGCTCAATGGGTTTCGCGCCAGCACGCTTTAGATCGCCATTGAGCCAGCCCATGATTTCTGCTTCGCTGCCATAAACCGGGCGGTTCCTGCGTGTCATCGGAGGAAAAACATCGAGCTCTGCCGGCGGCAGGGTATAACCAGTGCCAACCGCAAGGACAGGCCAGCGGCCGCGTGCAAAAAGGCTGAGGCCCGGTGCATATTCGGCAATGATCAGGTGTGGTCTGAAATCATTGATGATCTTGTCCCATCCCGCTAAACGAAAAGCAAAGGCCCCCTCATCGATCATCAATGCTTCGGAGATAAACTCGCCGTAAGTGTCCCGGGCATTTGGCGGCTTGCCAGATGGTGCCCGGTTGGGGTGGGGCGCCGCAATGATGTTTTTCCAGGGGATTCCCGACCTTCGCCCGTTTTCAGGAACCCGCAAGGCATAAAGGAAATTGCATGGCAGACGTTCTAGGATGCGGTTTGCAATGCCCTGAAGTGAAGCGATATGCCCAAAGCCACCGCCGAACTCCCAACCCAAGAGAACCCTTAGGGTCACAACAACCACCATAAAAAAGGACCGCGCAAGCGTGGTCCCTTATAACAATCTCCCGGTAAGAAACCCAAAACTTTTCGGGCTCACGCCCTGATCAGGAAATTACTAACCTCCATAAACGCAATTAGGTTCAAATCCAGTATAGGGAAAGACACAAGCTTCCCCTCCAGGAACATTATTGCCAGGAGGATTAAAATTGGGACTGCCCAAGACGCCGGCATTAAAG
>JBEBGP010000104.1:0-6906 GCA_040081045.1 Candidatus Nitrotoga sp. | reverse complement strand
CCCGCTAATAGATGAATCAACAATAGGCAATTCAGAAACACTGCAACTACAAACCTTACTGGAAACGTACCAGCAACTAACATCAGCCTTCCCGGATCTGCGTGTAAGTTTGATTCATGGCAAACAAGAAAGTAGCCTAAAAGCTGCCACCATGGCTGCCTTCAAGGCAGGTGAAATACAATTACTGGTTGCGACAACAGTCATTGAAGTGGGTGTAGATGTACCCAATGCCAGCACTATGGTTATTGAACATGCGGAGCGCATGGGTCTGGCACAACTACACCAGCTACGTGGCCGAGTGGGACGCGGTGCGGCACAAAGTGTATGCATATTATTATTTCAGCAACCATTATCTGAATTAGCGCGTGCACGCTTAAAAATTATTTATGAAAATACAGATGGTTTTGAAATTGCGCAACAAGATATGAATTTGCGCGGACCGGGTGAGTTGTTAGGCGCACGACAAAGCGGCATGCCCATGTTGCGTTTTGCCGACATCGTGCAAGATGAAAAATTATTGGATCTTGCTAAAGCAGTGGCAGATGAAATGTTAAATGACTACCCCCAAGATGTGCAGGCGCACCTGCAACGCTGGTTAGCAAATAAACAGGATTATTTACATGCGTGATAAATTCTGGAAAACATTCGTGCTGGCAAGCGGCAGTTACGCATCCTGGCTGCGTGATAATGGCTCTTTGACGGCGCGCATCCAGCAACGTTGTAAAACATTCAGTGTGCAAACTTTATACAGCAAACAGATGAATGCTGTATATGACGAAACAGCACTGTTAGAATTGCCCAACAATCAAAAAATTTTTACTCGCGAAGTGTATTTATATGCAGATTCCAAACCAGTAGTGTTTGCACATAGCGTTGTAGAAGGTCGGCATTTACGAGGTGCCTGGCGTAGGCTAAAAAATTTGGGGGTAAAACCGTTAGGTGCCGTACTTTTTGCACACCCTATGGTGCATCGTGCGCCATTGCATTATTCCGCGTTAAAACCGCATCATGTTTTATACAGGCGGGCCGTAGAAAATTTAGGTATCGCTCCACCCAAGCTATGGGCGCGGCGTTCGGTGTTTATTTTGCATGGCGCACCGCTGTTGGTTACCGAAGTCTTTTTGCCGGATATACTGACCTTGTCAAATAATATTCCAAAAGGGATTTCAGACAGATGATATCTCGCTCCCGTCTGCAACTGTATGTACAGCTTATGCGGCTTAATCGACCGATAGGCATATTGCTTTTGTTGTGGCCTACACTGTGGGCGGTGTGGATTGCAGGCCAAGGCCATCCTACGTGGCATATCGTCGGAGTATTTATCGTAGGCACGGTACTCATGCGTTCGGCTGGATGTGTTATCAATGACTATGCTGATCGTGACATAGATAAACATGTCAAACGCACGCGCGAGCGTCCCATCACCAGTGGACAAATTAAACCAAAAGAAGCATTAATACTGGCAATCGGGCTGGCGTTCGTTGCGTTGTTGTTGGTACTGACGCTTAACACACTCACCTTGTTATTATCAATTCCGGCAATATTGCTGGCAGTCAGTTATCCCTACACCAAACGATTTTTGGTGATTCCACAAGCCTATCTTGGTATCGCCTTCAGTTTTGGCATCCCTATGGCATTTGCTGCGCAGCTTAATACCGTGCCTGCGGTGGCATGGTGGTTGGTGCTGGCAAATTTATTTTGGGTGATTGCCTATGATACTGAATATGCAATGGTGGATCGTGATGATGATATTCATCTAGGCATTCATTCTTCCGCACTATTATTTGGCAAATATGACGTGGTTGCAGTGATGATTTGCTACGGCGCAGCATTAAACATATTGGTCATGATCGGACAAATGTTGGGGAAAGGATGGATTTATTATGCCGGGTTAGCCGTCGCAACGGCCATTGCGGGGTATCATTTCACGCTCATACAGCATCGCAAACGGGAAGATTGCTTCAAAGCATTTTTGCACAACACCTGGTTTGGTATGGCAATATTTGGTGGAATTCTGTGGGATTACGGGCGGTGAAAATTGCGCGGAAACAGGCTCGTCTCGGCCATCTGTTCACCCCCTATGAGCATCTGCCAATTAACCATCCGTGCAATATGTATTGACGGAAGACAAGGGTGTTGCCCAATATTAAAAAATCGCTATACTACGCGTCGAGCAATAGCGATTTTTGTGAAATCGGCGTGCCGGATACGAATTAGAGTGCACAAAATATCCAACGAGCTGGCTGTGCTTATTTTTTGATTTAGACAAAGGAGATAGCAGTGAGATTAGAGCCTGTTAAACGTACCCCAGAAGAAAATGCCATGATGGTCAGAGCATGGCAAGGTTCGGCAATCAGATGGATTATTGCTATTTCAATTGCATACGGTTTGTTGGCATACGGCACCTGGTTGATGCCCAATTAATTCCGTATCAAGCCAGGTTTTACCTGGCAAGGTGGCAGGTTGCTTTAATTGTTAGTCCCCTTCCCCTTGCAAAATTTGCTGAAATTTGAGGTGCTCCAAAGTTGGTGCACCTCATTTTTTTGCCATCAACTTTTGATTCTGACAAGAATCGCCCGCGTCGCATAATATGAATCAACTACAATGCGTGGTATCTGGTTCCCTTTAACCAATTTGCGCTCCATATGCTGACTGAATTGGATTTAATACAACGCTATTTCACGCGTTCCACGCCAGATGCAGTGCTGGGCGTGGGCGATGATGCGGCTTTGGTGCGTGTGAATGAGCACAGGGAGCTGGCCATATCCACTGATATGTTGGTTAGCGGGACACATTTTTTTGCCGATGTTGATCCATTTTTATTGGGACATAAAGCGCTAGCGGTTAATCTTTCAGATATGGCAGCGATGGGCGCACAGCCGCGCTGGGTTATTCTTGCATTATCACTGCCCGAAGCAAATGAAGTGTGGCTGGAAAAATTTAGCGCCGGCTTTTTTTCACTGGCCGATGAGCATCATGTTAGTTTGATAGGGGGAGATACTACGCGAGGGCTGCTCAATATTTGCGTGACTATCATGGGGGAAATTCCGCACGGCAAGGCATTGCGGAGATCCAATGCAAAAGCCGGGGACGACATTTGGGTATCGGGTAAGCTGGGCGATGCGGCTTTAGCTTTGGCGCATTTGCAGGAACGAGTGCAGTTAACGACTGCGGAATTTTCGGCCTGTGCACCATCACTGCATCAGCCTGCGCCAAGAGTCGCTCTAGGGATCGCGTTGCGTGATATAGCACACAGCACCATTGATATTTCGGATGGCTTGTTGGCTGATTTGGGGCATATTTTGAAAGCTTCGTGTGTGGGTGCCGAAATTTTTTTTTCGGCTCTTCCGATTTCATCAGCCATGCAATTGATGCATGACGAAAAATTAATTCAACAATTTGTTTTAGCCGGAGGAGATGATTACGAATTATGTTTTACCGCGCCAAAAACACAGCGCGCCAAGATTGAACAGTTGTCGTTCAACATGAATCTCCCCCTGACTCTCATCGGCCACATTACCTCAGCTTCCGGCTGCATAGTTCACGCCCAAAACGGGCAACCAATATATTTGAATAAATCGGGTTATGACCACTTCTGCTGATTTGCATACTTTAGGATTGCGCGTCCAGCCTACATGGCGATTTATTTTGAGTCATCCCGCCTATTTTGTTGCTTTTGGTTTTGGTAGCGGGTTCTTTCCGCGCTCGCCAGGCACAGCGGGCACACTGGTCGGGTTTCCCATTTACTGGCTGCTCGCGCCGCTGGTGACTGATGGCCAATTTATTTTAATTCTGACGGTGGCCTTTATTGCCGGCATTTGGATTTGCGGCAAGACTGGTACTGCACTCGGTGATAGCGACTATGGCGGTATTGTGTGGGATGAAATTGTGGCATTTTTACTGGTGCTGATTTTCACCCCGGCCGGATTTTTCTGGCAGCTACTGGCATTTTCCCTGTTTCGTTTTTTTGATATTGTAAAACCGCCGCCCATTCGCTATTTTGACAGTACCTGGCATGGTGGACTCGGAGTTATGTTCGATGATTTATTGGCCGCAGGTTACGCATTGCTGTGCTTGGCCTTGGTTAAGAGTGTCATACCGTGAACAAATTACTCTGTGCTTTGCTGCTCTACTGCGGAAGCGTACAGGCGTTTGGTGAAGAATATTCTGGTCGCGTGGTCAATGTGTTGGATGGCGACACCGTGCTGGTATCGCGTGATGATCGCCTGCAAGTACCAATTAAAATTCGGCTGGCCAATATAGATGCACCGGAAAAAGACCAGGAATATGGCATGGCATCCCGACAATCCCTGCTGGAGATGGTGTTGAATAAACCGGTACAGGTGGTAACTCAGGCCGTCGATGATTATGGGCGCGTCATTGCAACACTGAGTGCAGGTGATTTAAATGTGAATCATGCCCAAGTGCAGCGCGGATGGGCCTGGGGAAACTCACGCTCGCAAGGCAACCAAATATTAATGACGATGCAGCAGGAAGCACGGCAAAATCGTCGCGGACTGTGGGCTGGCGACAATCCGGTAGAGCCGAACATCTGGCGCAGGAATCATGCGGCTTTGTCCGTCAAAGATCCGGCTGTACAGGCACAGGATTGCGGTAAGCAAAGCTGTGCTCAATTGCAGACGTGCGATAAAGCACGCCAATATTTTTTACGTTGTGGTGCTGTATTATTGGATGGGGATCGAGATGGCAAGCCGTGTGAAAATCTATGTGCGATGGAAAAAAATAAAAAAAATTAGGGTCGCCTTATATAATCGTTTTGAATGGTGCTATCGGAGTTTGCTTATAGCGTTTTGATCATTGCAACCAACTGGTCGAGTGCCTTGCCCCACCCCTCATGGAAGCCCATGTCCGCATGTTTTTTGCGGCCTTTTTCATCGGCATGAATTACGGTCGCGGTGTATTTTGTGCCGCTGCCCTGTGCGGTTAATTCAATCATCGCGGTAAACTGAAAATCGGTCGTGCCTATTGCACTATTCGCAACGGGACGAAAGCCGGGCAGCAACGCGTTCGTCCACACCAGCCTTTCGTTTTTAACTACTTCAAGGTAGCAGCCAGTACCGGGAAATAATTTACCTTCGGGCGATTGCATCACGGTACGGAAAATACCGCCGGGACGCAGATCGATTTCACAATCAATGGTTTTCCAGGGCAATGGACAGAACCACGGCATGAGATGCTTGGGCTCTGTCCACGCACGCCAAACCAGCTCTTTTGGCACATCCACAATGCGCTCAAAAGAGAGATCAAGTTTCGCATTGGGTTGATAAGGTAGGTTCATGGTTTTCTCCTTCGGGCTAAATTTGGTTTTTAAGATTTGCTTTCACAGTTGAACATCCACCGCACACCAAATTTGTCCGTAAGGCTGCCGAAATAAGCACCCCAAAACATGTCCGTAAGCGGCATTTCCACCTTGCCGCCGTCGGAGAGTAATTTGAATAAGCGGTTGGTTTCGGTGCGGGTATCCGGCTCAAGGTTGATGTACACGTTATTGCCTTGATTGAGTTTGAAGCCCATTGATTCTGGCGCATCCGTACCCATGATGATATGCCCGCCCAAGATAGGCAATGCAACGTGCATCACCAGATTTTTATCCGCTTCGCTCATCGGCGGCTGATCTGGTTGCGCGGGTACGTCCTTAAAGCGACTGATGGGCGTGGAAAACTCTGTACCAAAAACGGTTTTGTAAAAATTAAACGCTGCCTCGGTTGAGCGAGGAAAGTTTAGATATGTGCTGACTTTAGACATTTTTTGTTCCTCCATTCTGAAAAAATTGCAGGGCGGGTGTGCTCCGCCCCTACCTCTAATTCCGCGCATCGAATGATTCAATATTTCCATATCCTTTACCCAATGCACGATCATCGTTCGCAAATTGCCTTGAGCTTGTCCAACGCTTTGTGCCAGCTTTCGGTCATAAAATCCACATACTCATCGGGCATGGCGGTGATGTCCACCTGCACGGTAGTGATGCCATTCGCCTCGGTATAGGTGTAATTCTCGAATACGCCTTGCCATTGCTGTTTTGTCTCTGGCACGTCGTCTTTGACCTCGGACAGCATTTCGATGGATAAAAATTCGGCAGGGCGATGTTCGGCGATGCGCGCGCTCATGCCCGAACCCTGCCCATCACCGAACAGAATTTTCGCGCCCTTATCCCATGAGCCCTGGTAGCATGATCCTTCGGCAAAAGCGGATGTCCATTCGCGGTAGGTTCTGTCCGCCAGCATCAATTGGTGTACCCGTGTTTTGGGAGCATGGATAGCGACGGAAAAATGCAGTGGTTTCATGGTGGTCTCCTTTTAGAAAAAAGCAAACAATCTTGCCAATTCCATGCCCGGCTCGGGTGCGCGCATAAATGCTTCGCCCACCAGAAATGATTGCACCTGATGCTGCCGCATGTGTTGTACATCGTGCGTTTGCAGTATGCCACTTTCGGTAACCACGATGCGTGTTGGTGGAATGCGCGGCAGTAAATCCAGTGTAGTTTGCAGGCTCACTGCAAAAGTACGTAGATTGCGATTGTTAATGCCGATTAGTGGCGTTGCCAGTTGCAGTGCCAGTTCCAACTCAGCACCATCATGCACTTCCACCAGCACCGCCATGCCCAGACTATGTGCCAGTGCTTCAAATTCGCCCGTAATACGCCTTTGCTGGGACTGGCTTTTTTAATTTCAGCGATGACAGCAGGCTGACCTGCCGTAATTTTTGCGCGTATCGCGCCGACAAAATCACGCACAGGCAGGGCATGTTTCACTTCGGCACATAGCGCCGCTATAGGCTTGGCATTTTGTGCGGCAGAAACTTCTTGCGTTTTTACAGCGAGTATTTTTTTTAGAATGTCAGACATGGTCGACCGTGTGAGTTCAATTAAAGTTAATAGGTGAGCCA
>JBEBGP010000074.1:0-1723 GCA_040081045.1 Candidatus Nitrotoga sp. | reverse complement strand
GGCTGACGCTGACCGCAATATCGCAGCACTGATTGACATCATCACTGCCACCCTAAAGAAGGGTGACAATGTTGCGCTGGTTGGCTTCGGCACGTTTGAAGTACGCAAGCGCGCAGCCCGTAATGGCCGCAACCCGGCGACTGGTGCAGCCATCAAGATCAAAGCTTCCAAGGCTCCAGCATTCAAGGCTGGTGCTACATTAAAGGCGGCGGTGAACGGCATCAAGAAATAATTGTTTCAATAGCAACCACCAGGGGCATCTTGGTGGTTTTGTTTATGAAGGTCGGCTTTCAGATGGCTATTAACGAGAGGTGGACAGCCGGATCATGCCATGTGGACGGTCAAGTTAAAGAGTGAGGGTTGGTTTAAGGCTTAGAGCAGGGTGTCAAGCACCGTGCGTGCGTTTGGGGATAAGCCCAGCGGCAAAGGGGTTGGCAGATTGCCAGAACCCGGCGTAGCGGGAGTAGGGGAGCTGGCAGCCCCTTATTGAGCGTCAGGCAAGGGGTGGCCTGAAAGGTGCGGCGGCTAGTCGCGGAAGTGACCAAGCGCGAAGGCGCGCGCCTGCAATGGGCATCCCGGTTTTCGCGTACGCGAAAATATCGGGTGGTTGTAGTGGCGAAGATCACCACTGCCGCATTGTGTTTAGTGATGCTTTCACGACTTCGCATCGGTGCCAACAATGCCCTCTTGTTGCGTGTCGCGCAACGCGCTATTATGCCGACATGATCATATCGTTTCGACACAAAGGGCTGCGAAAATACTTTGAGTCTGGTAGCTTGGCCGGTATCCAACCAGCACACGCCAAACGACTCAAAATGCAGTTGGCCGTACTCGACACCGCTCAAACTATCGAAGATATGGACATTCCCGGTTTCCATCTCCACCCGCTAAAGGGAAGCAGACATGGACGCTGGTTGATATGGGTAAATGGTAACTGGCGTATCGCGTTTGAGTTTGAAAATGGCAGCGCACATGTTTTAGATTATGAGGATTATCACTAATGGCTATGCACAATCCACCGCACCCCGGGGCGTTTATTCAAGAGACTTACCTTACGCCCAACGAAATTAGTTGTAGAGAACTTGCCCTCAAATTGGGCGTTGCGGCATCGACCCTTAATCGCGTTTTGAACGAGGCCAGCGGCATAAGTCCGGAAATGGCTCTTCGTCTCTCAAAAGCATTGGGACGCTCTCCCGAAAGCTGGTTGACGATGCAGGACAATTACGATTTATGGCAAGCCAAGCAAACTGTGGACTTGAAAAAAGTTCGCAAAATTAAATTCAGGTATGCCTGAAACCGATTTTGAATTTGGCTTTGGCAATGCAACACTGATTCATTCGAGCCTTGGGTAAATTTATTGAATAGCCGCATGAAGCCGGGTGACGCTGAATTGCTTTCAATCATGCCGCTTTGGAGCAGGACACCAAGTGTCGTGCGTGGGTTTGGGGATAAGCCCAGCGGCGAAGTGTGTTGATTTGTGCGGTTGAATTTCCTATCCTTCAGTGCGATGCCTGATCTTTTGAAAATCGAGAAATTATTGGATCAAAATGTTTCATGGTAAGGTGAGTCACAGCAACATTTTTTTGACCTGAAGACGCGGGAAATTTTAAACATGCGGTACCAAGTCTTGCTACAGACAATATCTTCAAAAAAGTTTTCATGTTATTTATACTTAATCCTACAAAAAGCAGCTGTCCGCAGATTACCTCTTCGAGGTAATCTG
>JBEBGP010000228.1:0-1725 GCA_040081045.1 Candidatus Nitrotoga sp. | reverse complement strand
GAATATGAGAGCCGCCATGCCGCGAAGGTAGTCACGATGGTATCGTGTGCTGATGCGGATGCCACTAAAGCGCTGGCAAATGTTGCAGCGCGCAACCCTGGTCTGGCGCGCAAGGCCATACTTACCGCATTTTTATTCAAGAACGCCAAACGCTGGATGGATACCGACAATTCGCTCGACGCACTGGAAAAGGAAGAAGGGGGCAACGAGATGGAAGACGAAGATCATGCCGAGCCCGGACAGGACTTTGTGGATTTATTCGACACCCGCAAGGATAGCGATGACTGAACAATCCAACTTTCCGGCAATCAGCCGGCAGGTGACCGAGCTGGTAATAGCCGGCTCGACCGCCCATGCCGAAGCCGCGATCAATGACACAGCGGAGCAATTCGGCGATTTGGCTGTGGTTGCCGTGCTGGAAACACTGGAACCGCAAGTGGCTGCCATGTATTTGTCGGCATTTGATGGCGGCAAATTATCGTTGGCCACCATGTTGATTTCGCCCAAGGCTTGGGCCGCGAGCCTGGCTTTTTTCGCAGCCCCGTGGAGCGAAGAGATGATCGAAGATGAACCAGAAGTACTAACCGAATCCCTGTTCGCACATATCCACGGCGTTGTTTTTTCCGGCGACGATGGGGAGCGGCGCAGCAATCTCATCCACGAAGCGCTATCGACTGACTGGGGCACGACAGCTTTTGCCGTGCTGCTGTCAACCGCCATTGACGAAATTATCGAACTCGCCAACGACATCCACACCCACGGCGCAAATAACAGCAGCACAACCACTTCGGATCATGATGTTATTCCTCTCGCTCTGGAGATTGCCCGTAGCGATGCTGAAGCATGGGACAGAGTACTATTCGAACTATTCCCGGACTGGCAACCCGGCGAAAATCAATTGCGCGCGTGCGCCGAAGCTGACAGCGAAGACACGGAATATCCAGACAGCGCCTATGCCCGCACTACTCATGAATTATTGTTGCGCCTGCGTAAACAAGTACCCGGCAACACCTCCAGCACGCCGAAAAAAGGCGCGCGCGCCAGCTTGGGTAAGGACATCTTTTCCTGATGCAAATTGCCGGTTACTCACTGCCATCATTTAATTCACCATGAACCTTGCCCACCTCACCACCCACCCGCCGCATCTGGTATCCGCATTGGAGGCATTGGCGAGGCGTGCAGAACAACAAGACACAGCACACATTCTGTTAAACGAGCTCAGCGGTATCACTGTACTGGTCGCCAAAAAATTTACCAATGAACGCACAGCAGATGGCCTGCAGGATGCCTTTCATCTCACTGTCGGATGCGTCTCACTGGGCATCAGTCAAGCGAACATTCCGCAAGACGGCGAAGCACAACTATCTTTTCTGCTGCACCACGGCGCGGAACACGTGTTCCAGATGGGCTTCCGACACATCAGGGAGGTGTCCACCCTACCCTATTCCGCATATGTTTCAGCATTCGACCATGACCCATTTGTACAGCAACGCAACCTTAAAATGCTGTTTTTAGAAATTTGCCGCGCCGATCCCATTGCAACCTGGACGGGTGATGAAATATATCAACGCATACTATTGGAACGGCAGAACTGCCAGCGCATTGTGTCGTGTGCAAAATGGCTGCGCCAGAAACATTATGCCGGATCCATTCATGATGCCGATCTGGATGCCCATGCGGTAATCTCCATCTCCGTGATATTTGCGATTGCCAATGATGGCCGAA
>JBEBGP010000093.1:0-1728 GCA_040081045.1 Candidatus Nitrotoga sp. | reverse complement strand
CTCTACGATTGTGTATTGGAGTGGACTGACTTTAAGTTCCTTTTCCAATGCAGCAACGCATTTTTGAATCAGTTCCGGCGTTTCAAAGTGTACGGTGTAAGCAGCCTTATGGTTGATGCGATTCCAAAGTTCCTTAAATTCTTTCTTCTCAAAGTTCGCACTAAGCGGATTCGTTTTGGCTTTGCGATCATCGCCGATGTCAGGCATTTGCGCATCGCTAAAGACACTGTCGATGAGTTGAAATACCTGGTCGGTGTAAGGCAATAATTCAGCAGGCAGCTCGGCAAGCTGGCCTTCTGTTTTTGCGGCGTGATAGGCCTGAGTGATTTTATCGCTATCGTCCGTGTAATCGTTTTTCAGTAAATATTTGTAAATCTGCTTTGCGATTTGCGGCGTCACAACCACATCGCCACTGACTGTTTTGAACACTTTTCCAGTGAAGTACTCTTCGTCTGCAATGCGTGGTCGGGCAGATAGCGAATCACTAATATCGCGTTGTAAATTAGTGACGAAATTCTTGTAGCTCTCACTGGCAACAACTGTCAACACATTGATCTGGTGAACGGTTGCCGGGTTATCCATACGGTCGCCGTCTTGATTGACCGATATGCGCAAGCCACGCCCCACTTCCTGTCGGCGCGAAATTGTGTTGTCGCTGTGTTTGAGCGCACAGATGACAAACACATTGGGATTGTCCCACCCTTCGCGCAGTGCGGAGTGCGAGAAAATGAAACGCACAGGCTCGGCCAGCGACAACAGGCGTTCTTTGTTTTTCAGGATCAGGTCGTAGGCATCCACATCGTCCGTCTCGTTGGATTTTTTGCCCGTCTCCGGATCGACAAGGCGCTTGGTTTTCTTGTCGATGGAAAAATAGCCGTTGTGAGTTTTGCTCGCTGTTATCCCTTTCAGGTAGCGGTTATAGGGCGTGTCTTCCAGCGTCATCACTTCATAGAGTTGCTGGTTATATTCCTCTTCAAATACTTTAGCGTACTCTCCCGGATTTTCACCGTTTTCATCGTAGCGCCGGTACTTAGCGACCTCGTCGATGAAGAACAGCGACAGCACCTTGATACCTTGATGGAACAGCGCCTGTTCTTTTTCAAAGTGGGCTTTCACGGCCTCACGAATCTGGATGCGCCGCAATGCCGCCTCGTTCACATCGCCCGTGGCCTCCCCTGCTTGAAGCACAACGCCATTGGTGAAGTACACGGTATCCGTGTGCGCGTTGATGTCAGCAATGACAAAGCCCCTGTACTGGTCTAGCCCTTCGGAAATATCGAAGAGGTTATCGTTTTTGCCCAGCTTGCGCACCACACGCTTGATGCCATTGTTTTGCTTAATTTCCAGCTCGATACGGGCAATCGGCGGCTTGCTGGTAGAAATCTCAATGGACTCCAGGTACAGATAAGCATTCGTGCCGCTCAACCCCTTCACAGTAATGCCGCGCACCGCGATCTTTTTCACCAGCTTCTGGTTGTAGGCATCCAGCGCATCGAGGCGATGGATTTTATTATGCGTGGTTTTATGGGTGGCGGAATACCGAAGAACCATCAAGGCGTTGAACTCTTCCAGCGACTTCAGGGTTTGCGCCCCCTCCATTTTCTGCGGCTCATCAAGGATTAAAATCGGTCGATTTTTCTTGATAACGTCAATAGGCTTGCGGGACTGGAAATCGTCCAGCTCTTCATAAATGCGCCGGTTCTCAGCGCCCCGTGCTGCAAATGCCTG
>JBEBGP010000310.1:0-7028 GCA_040081045.1 Candidatus Nitrotoga sp. | reverse complement strand
ATTCCAGCAATCTTAACTGCTGCTTTCTTAATAACTTACAGTGAGTTATCTGCATCTCATTAGCTTAACATCTAAGCTAATCTACTTCAGCCCCTAAATTTATTTTTGCATGAGGTGAAGTTGCAAACAGTTTGCCGGGCAAGGTTTGTGCGACATTCAATAAATCCATCGATTCATAAATGTTAAGCGCAAAGTGCCCGTCCATGGCAGCGCGCAGAACTTTCGGCGGCCATGAAATATTTGAACTCTCTGAAATTTAATTACGTTATCAAATGCCTACTAGCTTCTTGTCTAGATCAATGGTGGCTTCGGACAACATCTCCAAGTTTTGGTCACCAAGCATGGCGTGCGCCAATTTGGCGGACAGCGTAGCGTCACGTTCGGCCAATACCTGGCGAATTTCATCTGAACAAAGTGCGATCACGCTTTCCAGAACGGTGTCGATATCTGAATAACCCGTGTCAAGGGTCATTTGAATCAGCAACTGCTCTGTTTTGGCGGCACTCAGCATTAAATCGCCAGTCACCCAACTGTTGACAGTGAATATGCTGACTGGAATGCCCTTGGCATCTATACCGATACTCAGTAAATGCCGGGTATTGACTTGCTGGTTCGGATTGCCCGTCATGGCTGCAAATGTCTTCTCGGCTCTCGATTGCAGCCTCCTAGCCCATAGTTTGCGGCGTGCGAATAGATGAAAATGCCCATGTTCGGTTGTTTCTGGCCGATCCTCTGGTGAGTGTGAGTGATAGAACCACTGGTAGCCACTCACCTCGTCAATGGCATCCTCCTCTGGGTAATGATGCCATTGGCAGGGTGGCTGGCCGCAAAGTAAACCTTGCAACAGGTGTTCGCCACGCACCACAAGCCCCGCATAGATTTCCAGCAAGCGTTTGCCAGCAGCTGACGGGCTGCTATCGGGGGACTTGGACGATTTTCGATCAGGCACCGGGAGCATCAGTCCTTGGGTGTCCACTTGGGGGCACATTTGGTGCCGCACTTAGGTACACATTTGGGCGCACACTTGTTCGCGCTACACTTGGCCTTGACACGCATCTTCGAGGCGCATTCCCCAGCACATTTGGAGCCGCACTTGGTCATGCCCGACTTGGGCTGACACTTGGCTTGGCCGTCCTGCATGTCGGCAGCTGCGGCAGGTAAGGCGAGTGTGGCGGCTGTCAGTGCAGCTAGCGAGGTCATCTTAAAAGAGGTTTTCATGGGTTTCTCCGATTTGAGTGGTTGAACATGGTTGAGAGGTGTGGCCTCTGTGACTAAGAGGCGACAGAAATGAAAAACGGTTCGCTCCGGCTAAAAAATATATTGCTGGCTTGCGAATCTTTTTGGTGTGCCGGAGCCTCTTAGCTATGTCCCCTGTAAAAAGAGGGGTATTTGTGATAAATCCGCCAGAAGAAATAGCAGTTAGATAATTTGAGACAATAAATAACCCCACTCGAAAGGATCTGCCATGAAAATCGTTAAAGCCGTTCTGCTGTTGATCTCCTCTGCTTTCTTCTCCCTGGCGGTGGCGGGCGAGATCAAGCCATACAACCAAGCTCAGTTCGACAAACTGACAGCCGCAGGCAAACCAGTGCTATTGGCTATTCACGCGGACTGGTGCCCGACCTGCAAGGTTCAGAAGCCCATCATTAATGATCTGATGGGGCAAGATGCCTACAAAGATGTGACCACCCTCATGATTAACTTTGATGCCGATAAGCTCTTGCTCAAGCAGTACAAAGTTCGCAAGCAAAGCACGCTGATCGCCTTCAAGGGCGCGAAAGAAGTCGGGCGTTCGCTTGGCGACACGACCAAGGCTGGCATTGAGAGCTTAGTCAAGAAGACGGTCAACTGAGCCATGGAGTTTGGCTTGGCCTCTTACGGCTTCGGACTGCTGGCAGGGGTGCTTTCGACACTCTCGCCTTGCGTGCTGCCGATCATCCCGATTTTGTTGGGATCAGCCACCAATGCCCACCCTCGCGCTCCGCTTGTGCTGTCCAGTGGGTTGGCTATTTCATACGGCATCATTGGCACCGCGTTGGCATGGGCAGGCTCGGCTTTGGATGTTGATACGTCGATATTTCGTAGCGTGGGCGCGGCTGTGTTAGGCATCTTGGGCATCATATTGATGTCCACCAGCCTCCAGCAGCGCTTTGCCTCGGCCACATCAGGTATTGGCGATACGGGCAACAACCTTATCTCTCGCCTGCGGCTCGATGGCCTTTGGGGTCAGTTCGTCATTGGTCTGGTGCTTGGCGTAGTCTGGAGTCCCTGCGTCGGCCCCACGCTTGGTGCTGCCATTATGCTTGCGAGTCAAGGCACGAACCTGCCCCACGTTGCGCTCTTGATGGGTATGTTCGGTGTCGGTGCGGCGCTGCCTGTGGTTGCGCTGGCCTACGTTTCGCGCTCGACCATGCTCAAGGTGCGCGGCAAGCTCACGCAAGCGGGCAAAACCGGCAAAATGATTCTTGGCGCGGTTATGGTTGCAATTGCCATCATGATCCTCTTCGATATCGATAAGCCCATAGAGGCATGGCTAGTCGATCATTCACCCACTTGGCTTACGATTTTGACAACGCGTTTTTAATCCCGGTATGTGATAATAAATCTTCGATCTTACGCGAACCGTTTTGCCGATGGGTTGCCTCTTAATAGTGGCTGAGGGTTGTTCTCATACACCACCAAATAAAAGGAGATCGATAATGTTTTACACCAAGAATGTTCCTAATTGGGAGCGCGTTCTGCGCATTATCCTGGGTCTGATGGGTCTGGGATACGCTGTCATGAACTGGGGCGTTTCGGGTCTCGCGGTCGGCTTGGGCATTATGGGCGCAATGCTGGCTATGACGGGCCTGTTTGGTTTTTGTCCGATGTGCGCCATGGTCGGTCGAAAACTTGATAAGGAGCACTGATCCATGGGCAGCGGGATAGACCGAAACAATCTTGTACTGGCCGCCCAGACGGGTGATGCGGTTGCTATCGAGCGCCTTTTGGCCGTATGCCAGGCTGATGCCCGCCGCTACGCATACAAGCACTGCCAAGCCAGTGACATCGACGACGCGGTTCAAGAATCACTGTTGATCATCTCGCGCAAGGTCAATGGACTTAAAGCGGCAGCCGCTTTTTCCTCCTGGCTTTTCACAGTTATCAAGCACGAGTGCCGAAAGCTTGCGCGGATGATGTTTAATCACGACCAACTCGACGAAGAGGTCGCCGAACAACAGTTAGCTGATCGGACTGATGATGCCATTCGAATTGATCTGGCCAAGGCGCTCGAATCGCTTCCGGCACACTATCTCGAAGTAGTGTTATTGCGTGACTTTGAGGAACTCACGATTGCCGAAATTGCCGAGCGGCTAGGTGAACAGTCCGGTGCCATCAAGAGTCGACTGCACCGCGCGCGTGAGCTGGTACGCGAGTATCTGCTGGGTGCTGATGCTATTTCACGGAGGGATTCCGCTTAGGGCTGAATTTTCATAACGGTATCCGGCTGATCATTTATCTCGTTGCATTCAGAAATAATATATCTAGAATTGCCCGCGCTGTCGTGCCGCTTCAAACACACACACCGCTGTCGCAGCGGCAACGTTTAAGGATTCAACTTTGCCGGGCATCGAATTTCCGGGCATGGGAATAGACACAAGTTGGTGCGCCGCCGTCAATAAATCTCGGGATAAGCCAGCACCCTCGTTGCCGATCGCAAATGCACAGTCACCGCGCAGATCAGTCTGATATAAATTCATTTTTGCATGAGGTGAAGTTGCAAACAGTTTGCCGGGCAAGGTTTGTGCGACATTCAATAAATTCATCGTCTCGTGAATGTCTAACGTAAAATGTCCGCCCATGGCAGAGCGTAAAACTTTCGGCGACCAAACGTCGGCACATCCCTTCGATAGAAAGATTGCATCACATCCCGCGCCCGCCGCAGATCTTAAAATCGAACCGAGATTTCCGGGGTCTTGAATATCTTCCAGCAGCAGGCAAAATTTGCCATGAGCCGGTGAGAAGGTAGGGTTGGGGATGTTAATTAAAGTAAGAATGCCGCTCGGCGTTTTAAGCTCGGATAGTTCTGCGAATAAATTGTCTGAAAATTGCGTGAGTGGCGCGTCGGGAATTTTTTTGAACAGTGTTGAGAGTTCGTTATTCTGTAATGCCGCTTCATTGATAATCACATGCTGTACTGATTTTTCAGTGACCAGATACGCCTGTAATAAATGAATGCCATCCAATAGAGTTTGGCCAGTCTCATGTCGTTGCTTGGTGGAGCTGGCAAGTTTGGTCAGTGTTTTGAAAAAAGGATTGTCGGGTGAGGTGATTTGTTTCATTTGGGTGTCACGTAAATTTTTATTTAATCAATTTGGAAAAATATTTTTGCGAGTGCAGGGTTGATACAATACGTCACGCTTATCAGCCTTGAGCGGTAATTATTTTAAATTCACCACAGAAAGCAAAAAATGACGACTGCAACGCAATTGAACACGCAATTTGGTATTGAGGAGCAACTCCGTTTTCGCGAAGATGCGAGCGGTTTGATTATCGCAGAAATTAACAATCGACAGGCCAGCGCATCGCTGTGTTTGCAGGGTGCGCATTTGATGACGTGGCAGCCGCGCAATCAACCCACACCAGTGATCTGGCTGTCACGCGATGCCAAACTTATCGCAGGAAAATCCATACGCGGCGGTGCACCCCTGTGCTGGCCGTGGTTTGGCGCGCATGAATCCAACACCACTTTCCTCGGTCACGGTTTTGCGCGCACCGTGCCGTGGCAGGTAGTGGAGTCCGGTACAGATATAAGTGGTGCTACGCGGTTGACCTTGCGTTTAGTTTCCAGTGATAAAACTCGCGCCCAGTGGCCATATGACTGCACCTTGGAGTTGACCGTGATCGTCGGCGCAACCTTGCGTATGGAAATGACCACCACAAATAATAGTACGGAAGATTTCATCATCGGCGAAGCCTTGCATACTTATTTTCAAATCAGCGACATCGGCGCGGTGCAAGTGACTGGTTTAGAAGGCTGTGAATATTGGGATAAGGTGGGCGGCAGTGTACTTAAAAAACAAGCGGGCGCAATTCAATTTTCCGGAGAGACTGATCGGGTGTACATCAATACTGCTGCGACTTGCGTGATCGAAGATAAAAAATTAAATCGCCGCATTCACATTGCAAAATCGGGCAGCCACGCCACCGTGGTGTGGACGCCGTGGACGGAGAAAGCCAACAAAATGGGTGACATGGGGCAGCCGGATGGCTGGCGCGAGATGCTGTGTGTGGAGTCAGCGAATGCCATTGAAAACGTTGTGAAGGTGAAAGCGGGGGCGCGACATACCTTGATTGTCGAGTATCGTGCGGAGGGGATCTGAATCTGGCAGATAGGTTTATGGTAACCGCTCAATTGGGCGAGTACCAGATTGGATGTTTTGACGACCAATCATTTTTCATGCTTAATTGTTTACTGTAGCTACAGCGGGTAGAAGAAAATAGCATTTCTATGTTGCACTGTTTTTTACAGTCACATCCTGTTCCAGCAAGCTGCCCATCTCCTCCAGTGGCGGCAGTTCTTGCAGTGAGCGCAGATTCAAATCATCCAAAAGTTGTTTGGTGGTGGCGAATAATTCCGGTTTGCCGGGCGTGTCGCGGGTGCCAATGACATCTATCCAACCTCGAGTCTCCAGTGTTTTTAGCACTTGTGATGATACCGCCACACCGCGAATTTCTTCAATGTCGCCGCGTGTGACGGGCTGGCGATAGGCGATGATGGCCAGGGTTTCCATTACTGCACGGGAGTAGCGTGGCGGTTTTTGCGGGTTGAGGCGGTCTAAATAAGGCTGCATTTCGGGGCGTGCGCGAAAGCGCCAACCATTGGCGACACGATTCAGCTCAATGCCGCTTGCTGCATATTTTTGCATCAGTTGTTCCAATAATTCTGTCAAAAAATTATTTTCTAATGGCAGGTCACTCAGTTTTTTAAGTTCGGCCAAGGACAAGGGTTCTTGAGAGGTGAACAAGGCAGTTTCGAGTACGCGTAATATTTTTTCTTTTTCGGGCGGTGAAAAAACCGGAAGGAGTTCTGGAGATGCAGCAGAAGTTTGAAATAGCACGGTGGATTCTGTGGAAGCAGCAACCTTTGCAACGATAGCAATTTCAGCATCCTTTACGGGCTGGGGAGGGTTATTCGGTGGTGGTGCTTCGGCTGGCTCGGACATAGATGTTCCCCAATGTTTCAGATTGTGTGATTTCCACCAAAGACTCTTTGGCCAGTTCCAGCACGGCGATGAAGGTGACAACTAGGTGCGCCAAACTTAATTGCGCGTTGTTGTTGCGATCATGAAATAAATTCGAAAAAATTTCAAACTCACCATGCTGCAGCTGGCGCAATATGCGCGTCATTTGTTCGCGCACTGACAGCTCTTCACGGTGCACTACATGATGCGAATTGATTTTCGCGCGTGCCAACAAGGCGAGCCAGGCCTGACGTAAATCCTCCACGCGGACACTGGGCAGTCGCTGCATTGCGGTTTGTTCAATCAGCACTTGCACCAATTCAAAATCGCGCCCTGCTTGAGGTAACGCATTTAATTTTTGCGCGGCCAGTTTCATCTGTTCGTATTCCAGCAGGCGGCGCATTAATTCAACACGCGGATCCTCTATGCCATCATCAGTAATTTGGGCGGGGCGCGGCAGCAACATACGTGCTTTAATTTCGATCAACACCGCCGCCATGAGCAGATATTCGGCGGCTAATTCCAGGCGATTGCGCTGCATCAATTCAATGTAATCCATGTATTGCTGCGTTAATTGCGCCATCGGAATGTCGAGCACGTCAAGGTTGTGCCTGCGGATTAAATACAGTAATAAATCCAAAGGTCCTTGAAAGGTTGCCAGCACCACTTCCAGCGCATCGGGCGGGATATATAAATCCGGCGGCATCTCCAGCAAGGGTTCGCCATGAATGTGGGCAAGGGGTGGGGAGAGGGGGAGCGGAGCTTGGGTCATGGTTTTTATGGTGTGCGCCGCACTTGGACAGA
>JBEBGP010000101.1:0-1754 GCA_040081045.1 Candidatus Nitrotoga sp. | reverse complement strand
CAATACCTGCGGTTGTAACAGCGATGACACCAAGGATGGATGTTACCGCTGCTTGTACGGGTATCACAATAGCTACGAACGTCTGCATGTTTCGCGACGCACGGCGGCCAAGCTACTCACCGAAATTGTTGGGCATCAGGGCAAGCTGAAATCCATTCAGTCCATTGGTGAGGTGGTTGCCAATAACAGTTTGTTTGACAGCGAGTTGGAGCGACGCTTCATTGAGGCGTTACGGCGCAAACCTAGCGATGGATCGCCGCGCTTTGTGGTGAAGGAAGAAATCGTTCGCGGCAAACCCGGCTATTTCGTCAAGGCGGCAGAGAATCTGTGGCGCATTGAGCCGCAAGTGGAGCTGGGCACGGATAAGGGCGTGACGATTTACTGCAAGCCGGATTTTGTGTTCTGGCCTGATACAGCAAGCGGGCGTCTGCCGATTGCGGTGTTTATGGATGGCTGGCAATATCATAAAGATCGCATTGGCGATGACATCGCCAAGCGCATGGCGATTGCTCGCAGCGGAAAATTTACTGTGTGGTCGCTGACCTATGATGATATTGCGATATGTCTTGAGCCGGGAGGGAGCAAGCCTGAAACACCGTGGGACAAAGCTTTCATGTCAGGGGGTGATGCAACCCCGATGTATCAGCGTTTCGGCGTGGTTGAGCAGAAGAATTTTCATGTCCTGACTGCATTCGAACAATTTCGTTCACGCTTGCTAGGATTAACGGATGAGCAGTTGCAGCGTATCGGCGTGGTGTTGACTATGCGTGTGGGTGCGGTTCCTTATCAATCAGGTGACTTTGTTGAAATAAATGCGTCCTCTGCGGGGCAGACATTGGCGAATCTACCCGTATTTTCTTGGCCGACATCGCCTGATTTGGGGCGGTGCTGGTCATCAACCGACAAGCAATTTCAGATCGCCGTGCAAGCCAATAAAGCTGATTTGCAAGGCTTGCCGAGCGACATCGCCAATCGAATGATGCAGCCCTGCGTGGTGTTGCGCTGGGCAGACAATCCCACTGTGGTAGATGGTGAACGTCGTAGGCTTTTGCAACAATGGTGGCATGCAGCAAATCTGCTTTTGCCCTTGACGAATACCTGGGCGGTGGCGGATACCGAGTGCAACCTTGCGCCGTTGTCTGCATCCCCTGTTTTTCAGGCTTTCTCTGGTATGACTGCCGAATGGGAAGAAGCGGCGGCTTATGCGGCATCCGAGGTGCAAGGATTGCTCGCGACATTGTTTGCGGATGGCGTGGTGGCACCTGTTGTGGGTTACCAAATGATGGATGTAAGTGGCTGTGTGGTGGCTGAGTCTGAATTGGCATGGACAGAGAAAAAAGTGGCGGTATTGTTGGCGGGCGCAGAGGGGGCAGTGTTTGAATCCCAAGGTTGGAAATTAGTCTTTGTCGGGGATGCAGGGCTGGATACTACGTTGCGCGAGCACTTGAAAGAATGAGGAGAATAAAATGCAGCAGCCAGTGAAAGTAGCCATATCAGATGATTTTTTGTGGTCGTTTGCCGCTGTCGCAAAAGACAGGCAGCAAGCTGCGATTAAATTTATAGCACAGTTCCGAAAAAATCCAATGTCATCGGGAATTAACTACGAAAAAATTCAGAGCGCGGCTGATCCAAATATGCGCTCAGTACGGATTGACCAGAATTATCGCGGCATTGTGCTCAAGCCTGACACGGGGAATGTCTATTGCCTGCTTTGGATTGACAAGCATGACGATGCCTACGCTTGGGCGCAAACG
>JBEBGP010000343.1:0-7044 GCA_040081045.1 Candidatus Nitrotoga sp. | reverse complement strand
GCACATCATCCCCCGCCCCGCCCACCAACACGTCATTACCTCTCTCGCCAGTCAGTGTGCTGCCCGCTGCTTTTGCAATGAGTATTTGATCATTCCAAAATACTAAGGGCGCAGTCACCCCATCCAAACCAACATTAAAATCGGCCAGTGTTTTTAGAGTGGCGGGAGTCAGTGCGGTATCGTTGAGCACATCCGCCAACAGTTGCCAGCCTTCGATCTGCCAGGTAGCGCCCGCAAACATATCTGCGCCGTAGCGGTTGAATTCGATGAGGTCGCCGATGGCCTTGTCCGGGTGGGTCGCGGCCACATTCACGAAGGCCTGCTGCACGGCACTGAAGTCCATCTCGATTCCGATGGCATCAACCAATAGGTTGATGGCCTCCAGATAAGGCTTGAGCCGCGTTTGCGGCAGCAGCGCCTGATACACCGATTCTCGCAATGCCGCGTAGGCTTGGTTGAGCGGACCGATTTGTGCGGGCCAGAGGTTGGCGGTGATGATTTCCGGATGGAAGACGCGCTGTTGCGTCGTGACCCAGGTATTGCTGCTGGTATCGTAATGCGTGGTCGTGAACGAAACGGTTTGACCTATCGTCAACCCCTGCAACGCGCTCTCGCCGAAGCTCGCGCCTTCCCACGGCATTTTGAAATAGCCGCGCCCGTTGAACGCTTCCAGCGCGGCCAGTTGCTTTTGCTGAATAGTGTTGATGCCGTTGAGGCTAAAACTATACCCGTGCGCTGCCGCCCGGCTTTGCAGCGTGCCAAATTCGGCGGTATCACCCCACGCGCTGATGAGTTGATCCAGCTGCGTAAGTTGTTCTTCGCGGGTGGTGGCGTTGCTGTAGTCGGAGAGTCTGGTGGCGAGGGTTAGGCCTGCGGCGGTTTGCAGGCTGGCGGCTTCGCGCAGGTCGCGCACTTTGCCCGATCCTCCCATGTCAGGGAGTACAGCCGTTTGCGCGGTGACGGGGATGGTGTCGGTAAAGGTGCGGTGAAAGGTGTCGAGTGCTAGGTTGATGTCGGCCATTTTTTGTGGTGCGCCGATGCTGCTGGTGCTGCCGTCGGCGCGGGTGAAGATACCCAGATCGGCGATCTGGTTGCCGGAAGGCAGCATCTGGCTGTTCAATGTGCGGGCGGTGTTGAAGCTTTCGATGCCCGCATCGGTCAGCGAGGTCAGTTCGTTGCTTTGGCTGATGCCATCTTGATTGAGATCTCGCCACACTTTGAGTTGCGCCCAGTTGAGGTCACCGGCATCCACTTTGCCGTCGCAGTTGCTGTCTTCCTGCGCCAAGGCGGCAAAGCCATCGGCGATGCGGCCGGAGCCAATCAGGCCGTTGCTGGCGGATGTAGTAGCATAGGCCGGGGTGACATCACCGAACAGTTCCACACCGCTGTCGATGATGCCATTGCCGTTGCGGTCGAACACCAGCAGTCCGTCGTCCGGGGCAATCCAGCCAACGCTGATTTTAATGCCGCTGGCGGTGATGTCGAACAGCAGGGGTGGGCGGCTCAGGGGCACGGTCTCAATGCCGTCACCGTCCAGATCCAGCGTTAATGGATCGCCGAAGCGTTGGATGGCGTGCTGGGCGGTGGTGAAGTCGGTGGAGGTGGTGGGATTGATATTATTTGAGTGAAGAAAATCGTAAAACTATTCCCCCATATTTTTCGAGTTAATCCAATCAATTGCAAAATTGGTTATTTGTGCCCGGTAGGGTGAAGCTCAAACGTTGTTCCTTGATCGGTGATTGCTGCCCGATCTCATGCCGCCCGCCCCGGTCAACATATCGCTTCACGATAATCTTGCCGCCATCGTGCAGCAGCACCTCTTCTTTCCAGCTGGTGCTGTTGCCGCACGCGCTAATGCCGGCCCCCAGCAGCAACAGCAGTCCCAGTTGGGTGATTCGCTTTAATACTTCGTGGTGAGTTTTCATGCGGCAAACCTCCATGTGTAGAGTATTTCATCGTTTGCTGCTTTGGAAATCCACAGGCTTTGACCACCAATTATTCTGTATGTACAATAAGAGGCATGGAAATCGCCTTTGATCCTGCCAAAAGCGCCCGTAACATCGAATTGCGCGGTTTGTCTTTTGAACGGGCGGGGGAGTTTCAATTTGAGACTGCACTGTTTTCGCCAGACCAGCGGCGGGATTACGGCGAGGCGCGTATTCGTGCTTTGGGTTGGCTGGACAAGCGGTTGCATGCCTTGGTGTTTGTTGAAACGCGGCGTGGCATTCGCGTGGTGAGTTTTCGGAAAGCGAATAAACGGGAGGTGAATATCTATGAAACGCAAACCCAATCCTAAATTGTTGGATTCAGAAAATATTGAATGGACGGCGGCGGAAGCCGCTGCGGCGGTGCCGTTTTCAGCATTGCCTAAAACTCTGCAGGGCAAACTGGCACGGCGCGCGCGCGGCGCACAGATCGCGCCTACCAAAGAGCGCGTGACTATTCGACTTACACCCAAAGTGGTGGAAACTTTTCGCGCCACAGGCGCAGGTTGGCAAACCCGTATGGATGCGGCATTGCAGGATTGGCTCAAGAGCCATGTGCTATAAAAATAGCCTTGCACCGTTAATTGCCCACCCGTAAATCTGCGCCATTCCCGCCCGTTCCGGTATGGGAAATTGATTTATTGGGGCGCGTGTTGTGAAGTATGCTTGGCCAGCCATCAAAGCATATTCTATTGTCGTTACCATGATTATTTCCCCTTAAATAAAGTGTTACATGGACAAGTTTCAGCACTAACCCCTTTATGACTACAAACTTTTAAACAAGCTTCAAGCGAGGCTTCACCAGTAAACCAATCTAGGCCAAGCCAACCACCATTTTTTCCATAAGAAATCATTTTTGGGCACGTTTCCTGTCCCTCGCGCTTAATCCCCTCCCTCAAAATACTTTTGTATTCGGGTTGTTTATATTCCGCATTAAATGCCGTGATCCATTCCGCCGTAAAAAAAATTCTTCCCGGATTTTTTCACCTCGGTGTCAGGTGATGAGCCAATTAAATTGGGGGCTTTAATCTCGGCGGGCAGTTCTTGTAGCAGGATGCGTTTCCATTCCTTGCCCTGATATTTGAAAATGACGTAGGGCGGATTGGGTCTCCCCCATTTATTGTAGGACAAGCAGCCCATGGGTTTTACCCCTAAGTACGCTATACCAGCGCGTATATCTAGCGCCATCGGTAAAAAGTTCGCCATACCCAAGTCTTCGCTGTAGCTATCTTTCCACATCACACTTTCGTTGCTGCCTGGCATGGTGAAATTCAAGCTTTGCTCTTTGTAAGGCGGTTTTTGCCCGATCTCGTGCCGCCCGCCGCGATCAACATACTGCTCGATGATGATCTTGCTGCCATCGTGCAACAGCACTTCTTCTTTCCAACTGGTGCTGTTACCGCATGCGCTGATGCCGACCCCCAGCAGCAACAGCAGTCCCAGTTGGGTGATTCGCTTTAATACTTCGTGGTGAGTTGTCATGCGGCGATGCTCCATTCGTGCGCCGTGCCAATCCCAGGCGAACTCCAAGGCGTGGGGACGCCGGCGACAGCGTCTTGTTTGTTGTCTCTTCGCCTGAAAGTTTCCAGCAGCGCCAGCCGGTTTCGCCGGGAACAACCCGCCAGCAATTTTGCAATTAATGCCCGTTTCACGTGCAAGAGTGACACTCGCCACAAATGGATCAATAGGATCAGACCCGATTGATTTTAATTGACTACTATTGATTGACGGATATTACTGAAACCGTAGCGCGTCGATAGGTCGCAGTCGCGCAGCCTGCCTGGCTGGATACCAGCCAAAAAACACTCCCACCGCTGTCGCCACAGAAAACGCCAGCAAGATTGAACTGGGAGTAATTACAACCCGAATGCCGGTCACTCCATTTGCCGCCAGCGCGCCACCTATCCCCAAAATAACGCCGATTAAACATCCAGAAATAGAGATGATGATTGCTTCCAGTAAAAATTGCAGCATGATATCGCGGCCTCGCGCACCGATTGCCATGCGTATGCCAATTTCACGGGTGCGTTCGGTCACCGATACCAGCATGATATTCATGATACCGATGCCGCCCACCAGCAACGAAATAGAGGCAATGATGCCCAGCATGAGTGACATGACTGCTGTGGTTTCAGCGGCAGTATTCGCCATGGCGGTGAGGTTGCTCACGGTAAAATCATTATCCGCACCTTCGCGAATGCGATGGCGTTGACGCAGCAAATCAACAATGGACTGCTCTGCATTGGGCATGGCTTCTGCCGACTTGACCTGCACCATGACAAATCTGACGGAACCCACTACCTGACTGCTCGCCAGCTTGCGTTGTGCCGTGGTAATGGGTATCAAAATAACGTCGTCCTGATTACGACCCATTAAGCTTTGCCCTTTGGCACTTAATACCCCCAGCACAATATACGGACTATTTTTTATTCGTATGGTTTTGCCCACCGGATTTTCATCGCCAAACAAATTATCCGCCACTGTTTTGCCAAGTATGGCCACACGCGTTACCGAGCGCAAATCAGAATCAGTAAAGGGCGCGCCTTCCGCAAAATTCCAGCTACGCACAGTGAAATAGCTGGGTGTCGTACCGGTAATCTGCGTACTCCAATTCCTTGCGCCATAAATAACCTGCGCGTTCTCGTTCACGGTCGGTGCGGCTCCGGCAATTAATGGCAACTCCCCGATACTCTCGGCATCGGCAATCGTCAGCGTGGGAATACCTCCCGGCCCCGTACGCGCACCGCCCGATGTGGTAGAGCCGGACAGCACCATCAATAAATTGCTACCCATCGATTCGATTGATTCCCGTACTTGCTGTTGGGCACCCTGCCCCACCGCCTGCATCACAATAACCGCGCTGACCCCAATGACCATGCCCAGCATGGTTAATATGGTACGCAAACGGTTTGCCCACATTGAAACCCATGCTTCATTAAGCATCGCGCTAATCATAAGGTGCTGTGTGCTGCCGCAGAATATTCGGTTGAATTTTTTGACGAACCATCGTAAACAATATGACCATCGGCCAGTCGTACCAATCGGTGAGCATAGGCCGCCACGTCGACTTCATGCGTAATGAGTACAATGGTGATGCCATCGCGCTCGTTAAGCTCTTTAAATAACTTCATGATTTCATGACCCGTGTGTGAATCAAGATTACCCGTAGGCTCATCGGCCAGCAACAGTTTGGGCCGATTCACCAGCGCACGCGCAATAGCCACGCGCTGTTGCTGCCCACCGGAAATTTGATTGGGCCGCGAATCGCAATATTTGGCCAAGCCCACTTTGCTCAACATCTCATTGGCGCGAACCACACGTTCCTCGCGGCTTACCTTGCTGTATACCAATGGCAGCGCAACATTGTCCAACAGGCTGGCACGCGGCAGCAGATTAAATCCCTGGAACACAAAACCAATCAGATCGTTACGCAAGTGCGCCAGCGTATCGCGGTTCAACACCGTTACATCGCGTCCCTTTAGAAAATATGAACCGCTGGTGGGAATGTCCAGACACCCCAGAATATTCATCAAGGTCGATTTCCCCGAGCCGGACGCGCCCATAATCGCCACAAATTCACCCGGCATCACCTCCATATTCAAGCCATGCAACACAGGCACTACACCCGCAACAGAGGCATATTCCTTGCGTAAATTCTGAGTGTGTATGACCCTATCGGAAATCACCCCGCCGGCAGACCCTTCGCTGTCATCAACCACCTGTCCATCCTGCAAACGGGGCTTCATCAGAAGAACCTCATTCCACCCGTGACAGGTTTTTTGGCCGCTTGTGATTTATCTTCCACAATCACATGCATACTCTCATTAAACTCACCGCCCACTACTTCGGTATGACGATTATCCGTAATACCCGTTTTGATTTTAAATGGCCTTGGCTGACCATTTTCAAGCACATATATCGTGCTGGTTGGGCCTTGCATTTGCGCTACCGCCGTTTTTTTATCGGCCTGGTTTTTATCCGGCGATTTTGTATCCTCAAATTTTCTTTGCTCCGGTTTTTTTACATCCGAATCCTTAACCGTGGAATTTTTATCCCCGGTCTTAACCTCGGGTACACTTAACTTGTCACCCCGCGCAATCGGCTCAGATGGCCGGAAACGCAGGGCGGCATTGGGCACGAGCAGGGCATCATCACGTTGCGCGGTAGCAATACTCACGTAAGCGGTCATGCCCGGCATCAACAACATTTCCGGATTTTCAACGGAAATAATCACGTTATAAGTCACTACATTTTGCTCTGTCTTGGGGTTTAACCGCACCTGTTGCACAAACCCCTTAAACTCCTTGTCCATAAAAGCATCCACCCGAAAGGTGGCCATTTGACCGACGCGAATTTTTCCAACATCCGCTTCCGAATAGCTGGAATCAATTTGCATCTTCCCCAAATCCTGCGCAATCTTAAATAAAGTCGGTGCGGTAAAGCTGGCCGCAACGGTTTGCCCCAAATCTACTTCACGCGACACCACCACGCCGGATATGGGCGAGCGAATCACCGTATTGATGAGATTTGTGCGATCGCGTCCTGCTTGAGCTTTGGCTACTGCCAATTGCGCCTGCGCCAGTTTCAGCGCTTGCACAGACTGATCCAATTCCTGGCGCGACACAAATTCTTGCGAGAATAGGCTGCGGACTCTCGCTTCGTTGGATTGAGCCAGATCCAATGAAGCCTCTGCGCTCAAAACACTGGCCTTGCTTTGCTGCAGCTGCGCTTCGGCCAATGATGGATCAAGCTCCAGCAAAATTTGCCCGGCTTGCACATGGTCATTGAAATCGACATACAGTTTCTTCACGATGCCAGAAACCTGACTACCCACGCTTACCAGCCGCACCGGATTCAGCGCGCCATTGGCAGAAACTGTCTGGGCGATGGATCCGCGTTTTAAAGGCACGGTGACATAGCGATCTTCCTGCGAAATTTTTTTGGGGATAAACCACCAGGCCATGCCTGCCAGGGCAATCAACAAAATAACGCTAACAATAATTTTGGGATGAGCTGAAAATTTCATAAGGCACCTTATTGATTGAGCACTGTAGTGGGA
>JBEBGP010000327.1:0-1760 GCA_040081045.1 Candidatus Nitrotoga sp. | reverse complement strand
CAGCAACGGCAGCAATTCCTGTTTGGTATGCTCCTTGCCATCAGCACAAGCTTTTAATAGTGGCAGAAAAATACTTTTAAAATCTGGTATGGTCATGATTATGCTATTAAATAACCAAATAAAAACATCACAACGCAATCCCCGTCACCTTTGCTACTGTTGCCATATCCTTATCTCCACGGCCAGATAAATTCACCAGCAACACTTTATCTTTGCTCATACCCGGTGCAATTTTGGCTGCGTAAGCCAGCGCATGGGAAGATTCCAGTGCGGGTATGATGCCTTCAAAATGACAAAGATCATGAAATGCCTGCAACGCTTCGCCATCTTCTATTGCCACATATTGGGCGCGCCCACTGTCTTTTAGCCAAGCGTGCTCGGGGCCGACTCCGGGGTAATCCAGCCCGGCAGAAATGGAATGGGTTTCGATAATCTGTCCATTTTCATCCTGCAATAAATAGGTGCGATTGCCATGCAGCACGCCCGGTTTTCCGGCGCATAAAGTCGCAGCGTGTTGGCCGCTTGCTAGGCCATGTCCGGCAGCTTCAACTCCGATCAATTGCACATCCGGCATGTCGATATACGCATAAAAAATCCCCATTGCATTCGAGCCACCCCCCACGCACGCAATCACTGAGTCGGGTTGGCGCTTGATTAGTTCTGGCATTTGCACCACACATTCGCGGCTGACCACGGCATTAAAATCACGCACCATCATGGGGTAAGGATGAGGGCCTGCCACGGTACCGATGATGTAAAAAGTATTTTCTATATTGGTGACCCAATCGCGCATGGCTTCGTTGAGCGCGTCTTTCAAGGTCTTGGAGCCGCTCTCCACTGGCACGACGGTCGCACCCAGCAGCTTCATGCGATAGACATTGGTCGCTTGGCGTTTCATGTCTTCTGCGCCCATGTACACCACGCATTCCATGCCGAAACGCGCAGCGATAGTAGCCGTTGCCACGCCGTGTTGTCCCGCCCCTGTTTCGGCTATGACGCGCTTTTTACCCATACGACGCGCGAGTAAAGCCTGCCCGACTGTGTTATTAATTTTATGCGCGCCAGTGTGATTGAGGTCTTCTCGCTTAAGAAATATCTGCGCCCCGCCCAGACGTTGCGACCAATGCCGCGCGTGGTAAATGGGGCTGGGACGACCAACATAATGTTTTAATTCATACGCCAACTCTGCCTGGAATTCGGCATCGTTAGCACATAGCTCGTAAGCTGCGCGAAGCTCGTCCAGCGCACCCATTAAAGTTTCGGCCACATAAATGCCGCCGTAGGAGCCGAAGTGGCCGGTGTTGTCAGGAAAGTTGTAAGTCAATGCGTTTAACCTCGTTGATGAATGCGGCGACTTTCGCGGCATCTTTAATACCCTTACCTTCTTCTACGCCGCTGGAAATATCCACGGCATAAGGACGCACTTGCTGGATGGCCTGCGCGACATTATCAACATTCAATCCGCCGGACAAAATCACCGGGAGCGGCAAATTGCGCGGGATTAAATTCCAATCAAATGATCGTCCCGTGCCGCCATGTGTGCCTTCCACAAAGGCATCCAGCAATAAACCTTGCGCGCCATGACGCGTTTTTGAACCCTGATAAAGCGACGCGCATTGTAGCAAATCCATCCCCGGCCTGACACGAATCGCCTTCAAATAAGGCAGGCCAAATTGCGCGCAAAATTCCGCATCTTCTTCGCCATGAAATTGCAACACGCTCAACGGCACATGCCGCAGCACATCGCGCACTTCATCGGC
>JBEBGP010000099.1:0-7125 GCA_040081045.1 Candidatus Nitrotoga sp. | reverse complement strand
GTCATCAACAAAAAATACCGTACGCTCTTTACCCAGCGGACGCACATTTTTGAAGATTATCTCGTCTTTATCAAATTTGCTGGTTTCCGACAGAATTTTTTCCACGTCTATCATCATCACCAGACGGTTATCCTTCAGCTCGGTGATTGCCGTCACCAGTCCGCCCATTTCCGCCATCAATATCGCCGGCGGCACGCGCATCGCCGACCAATCCAGACGCAGGATGTGATCCACCCCCTTGGCCAGAAATCCCTGGGTCTGACCGTTATATTCGGTAATAATCATGACTCCCGGATTGCAATCGGTTTCAATACCGATGTATTTGGCCAGATCAATCACCGGCACCAATGCCCCGCGCAGGCTCACCATACCTTCCACCGAAGCCGGCATTTCGGGCGCGCGGGTAATCTGGGGAATACGCATGACCTCGCGCACCTTGAATACGTTAATACCGAAAGTTTCTTCGCGTTTGCTGCGCTTATCCATGCCCAGCGAAAACATCAGAATCTCCAACTTGTTGGTTCCCGCCAGCTTGGTGCGGGCATCGATGTTTTTTAACAGATCAGACATCTTTCCTCCTCATTTGCAAATTTGATCGTTCCCACGCTACGCGTGGGAACGATCATGACCGCATGTCAAACCTTGAAGTGGCTTACCGCAGTCTGCAATTCTTTTGCCAGACCCTCCAAACGCACGATATCCTTGTTGTTAGATTGCACAGCCGCGTGGCTTTCCTCCGACATTTGTGCGATCCTCTCAACATTACGTGAAATCTCAGTACTGGCCAGGCTTTGCTCGTTAACCGATGTTGCGATGTCGCTCACACCATGACTGGATTGCAATACTGCCTCACCAGCCGCCGATAACACCACGGAAACATGCTCCACTTGCTGCTGGGTAGTCTGCAGGGAATGCAGGCCAGTCTGTACCGCCGCTTCTACCAGACTGGACTTCTGGTTCAACGAATTGGTCACCAGATCAATTTCGCTGGCCGATTTGGCAGATTTTTCCGCCAGTTTGCGCACTTCATCCGCCACCACTGCAAAGCCCCGTCCCTGTTCACCGGCACGCGCCGCTTCGATGGCCGCGTTCAGTGCCAACAGATTGGTCTGATCGGCGATGTCCTTCACTTGTTGGGTCATTCCTGAAATTGCACGGGTGCTTTCGACGAATTCCTTGACCGATCCCGCGATCTGGTTAACCGCTTCCTGCACGTGATGTATCTCGGCCACCATGGCATTGACATCCTGGTTACCTTGCTGGGTTTGCTGCAGACTTTTTTCGGATAACTTGCGCACATCCTCGGTATTCGCCGCCACCGAATTGATGCTCACGGTAATCTGTTCCACCGCCGCTGCTGTAGATGCGGCTGCCTCGCTCTGCGCCCGCGAGCCCTGTGCGATGTGCGCTGAAGAAATGGATAATTGCGCCGCAGTGCCGGATACCGCAGTAGCACTATCGATTGCCTGGCGAATGATGCCTGAAAATCCCTCGATCAGTCTGTTGAACGCCGTGGCGGTCTGGCCTATTTCATCCTGGCCATACACTTGGGCACGCACGCTCAGATTTCCGTCCTCGGCCATTTTAACCATCACAGAACGCATCTCACCCACCGAACGATTTATACCGCGGATAATCGAATATCCCAGCACCCCGCCCAATATCGCAGCCAGCAGAATCAGGGCAATGGTAATGTTGCGTATCGTCGCAAAGCGTGATTGCGATGAGTCAAATTCATCCTTGGCGCTAAAAAGTTGCAAGTCTCCCAGTTTTTCGACTCCTTCCTGCGTAGGATCAAAAAGCTGATCAAGTTTGCTCTCGTTGAAAACAACGGCTTCCTTGATCTTGCCTTCGCGAAGTAGCAATATCAGGGGTTGCAATCCATCCTTAATGAAACGGGCAAGGTCTTTGTCCAATTTATCCTCCAGCACCTTCTCATCATGCGTTTTAGACGTAGCGGTGGATGTATAATCTTCCCAAGTTTGTTTGATGCTCCCTATATGGCTTTCTATTATTTCAATGTGGCGTTTGGTCTCCGCCGGGGTGGGGTCAAGCAGCAACAAAGACATATTGAGTCGGCTGTCCAGAATTAAGTTGTCTATCATGCTGATCCTGCTAAAGCCGACAGCATGGTCTTCGTACACGTTACGCATCCCCTCGTTGGTCTTGCTCATACCCAGCAGTCCCGCCACGCCGCTCCCCACCATTAACAATAGCAGTAAAATCAGCAGCATCATTAATCGTGTACCAATTTTCATATCATTTAACATCATCAACTCTCCCTTAAATCTCGCTCCAAACGGTGTATAGACGATTCATACATGATCCCTGCACATACCACGCCGCTACATGTACGCCTGATTACTTCATTGCACGGCACTGTAACGGCAATTTGTCCCTATCCTCTGAAGAAATAGGGAAACAAATACCCGTTAATTCGTGAAATTTGAGTTGCGGGATCCGGTCATTTAAAAAATCCCCCCTAAAGTTTTTTTCACTCCTCCCGATAACTGGACTAACGGAGGTTGAAGCCCGCAATATCAGGCAGACCAAAGTGAACGGCAACCAAGCCAGAAGCACAATCTATTTAAACTTATAGGAGAATTATCATGGCACAAGTCATCAACACCAACATGGGAGCCCTGTTCGCTGGAGCAGCCCTGAACAAATCTGCAATCGCCCTGCAAACCGCCCAAGAACGCTTGTCTTCGGGTCTGCGCATCAATAGTGCCAAGGACGATGCAACCGGTCTGCTCACTGCCGTGGGTTATGACAGACAGATTCGCGGTACCAACATGGCCGTCCGCAACGCCAATGACGGCATTTCGAAGGCGCAAAACCGCCGATGGCTATCTGGGTCAGATCACCGAGAACCTGCAACGACTGTATGAGCTTGCGGTACAAAATGCCGGCACCGCTGCGGGCACGGAAGCCACCGCACTGGTTGCAGAAAACACCCGTATTGCGGCATTGGTTTTAGCCACTGGCAGTGTGGTAAACAATTCGGTGGGGGGTACCTATACCGGTCTCGGCGCGGGGGTTACACTCGGCGGTTTGCTCACTATTGCCGGTATCACTGCGGATCAAACCACCGTCAATACCTCGCGTGCCAACTACGGTGCCGACATGGTATCGCTGGCGTCTGCGGTTGCCACTATGCAGATCGCTTCGGTGAACTTGTCTGCCTCGTTCAGCCGCATCATGGATACCGACTATGCCGCAGAATCCACCGCCATGACCCGCAACAATATCCTGCAACAAGCGGGAACGGCCGTGTTGTCACAGGCAAACCAAACGCCCAACACAGTGCTGAGTCTGTTGCGTTAAGCAGTGAGTTTAAAAAAAGCCCGGCCGGGTAGCCAGTTGGGCTTTTAGAGTAAGGAGACACAAAATGATTATCCAAAATACCCCAACGAATATAGACCTGCTGCCTGTCAGAATCAGCAGTAATAATGTGCCCCGGATAATGGGTCAAGCTTCAGAGCATGTTGCCGCTCTTCCGCAACCTTCACCGCAACAGATGCAGATCGTGGTAGGCGCTATCAACCAGGCCATGCAGCAATCAAACCAGAGTATGGAAATCAGCGTGGACTTCCATACCAAAATACCGGTGATCAAATTGACGGACACCGCAACAGGCGAATTGATTCGTCAAATTCCATCGAAAGAAATACTGGCGATTGCGCGCTCAATAGACCAGTTTCTGGAATTGCAGCGCGGCCTATTGTTAAATCAAAAAGCCTAGTTCCGGAGATCCTGTCATGGCAACCACCCCATTAGCATCGTCGAGCGCAGGCACTTTGGATGTCAATTCCCTCGTCTCGCAATTGATGTCGCTTGAGCGCCGACCCATCGACCAGCTCAACAGCCAGATAACCGGCTACCAAACCAAAATTTCATCTTTGGGTACCATCAGCGGATTGGTCTCCAGTTTTCAAACCGCGTTGCAGGGGTTAAATAACAGCTTGCAGGAATTCAGCGCCACGCCCTCCGATACCGGCATTTTTTCTGCCTCTGCAATCAGTACAGCGGCTGCGGGCATCTATGCTTTGGAAGTCACCAAACTGGCTCAGTCGCAAAATCTGGTTGCTGCAGGGCGAACCAGCAGCAGCACCGCCATCAGCGATGGGACGGCAACGACAGTCTCTTTTGATTTCGGTACGATCAGTGGCGGCACGCTGACTGCCGGGAGCTACAGCGGCGCGACCTTCACCCCCAATGGCAGCGCCACCAAGAGCATCACTATCGACGGCACGAACAATACCCTGCAAGGCATACGCGATGCGATCAATGCCGCCAAGATGGGCGTAACAGCAACCATCGTCAACGATGGCAGTGCTACTCCCTATCGGCTCGCACTCACCTCAAACAATTCAGGGGTAAGCAACAGCCTTAAAATCAGCACAACGGGAGGGGACGGCACACTGAACACTTTGCTGGGATATGATCCCGCCGGCATACAAAATTTAAACCAGACTGTGGCAGCCCAAAATGCCAACTTTACGGTCAATGGCATTGCGATCGACAAAACATCCAACATTGTCACCGATGCCATCCAGGGGGTCACCCTTACGCTCGGCAAAATCACGGCTATACCCGCCACCTTGACGATAGCGCACAATACGAACGCAGTCAGTACAGCGGGATCCGGCTTTGTTGATGCTTATAATGCCCTAGCCAGTCAACTCAAGAGTCGCTCTGCCTTCGGCAACGCCACCACTGCAGGGGGCACTTTGGCAGGTGATGGAACGGTACGTCTGATGCTGTCCCAACTGCGCGATGTTTTTAATACTGCGGCGGGCGGCGGCATCCTGACCCACCTCTCGCAAGTCGGCATTTCTTTCAAATCAGATGGTACGTTAAAACTGGATAGCAGCAAGCTGAACAGCTCGATAAATAACAGTTTCAGCGATGTGACCAACCTGTTCTCTTCTGCCACGGGTTTCGCCACCAGACTGGATGCCTGGGCCACCTCCGTTCTTGGTTTCGGCGGTTTGATTGACACCCGTACCACCAGCCTGAACACGTCCATTAAGGGCTATAACGACCAGATCAGCAGACTGGAGGCCAGGATGACCGCCCTGCAAAAACGATATACCACCCAATACAGCAACCTCAACATGATGCTGAGCAGTATGAATAACACCAGCACTTATCTAAGCCAGCAGTTTGCCAAAAATACGGGAGCATAATTATGAACGCAACTACCGCCATCAATACCTACACCAAAATCAGGATCGAATCCGACGTGGCTGCGGCTGATCCGCACAAGCTGATATGCATGCTGTATGAGGGCGCTTTGATGGCAATTACTCATGCCAGAAACGGCATGTTACGCAAAGATATCCCGGCCAAGGGCGCAGCCATTTCAAAAGCTCTCGCCATTATTGACGAAGGTCTGAATGCCAGTCTGGATAAAAGCGTCGGGGGCGAACTGGCACACAATCTGTCCTCGTTATATGAGTACATGATGATGCGTTTGATTGTCGCCAATTTAAAAAACGACTCGACAATCCTGGATGAAGTGGCGGGTCTGCTCACGGATTTGAAAACGGCGTGGGACAGTATCCGACCCCGTGCCACACCAAGCACGATATTGCCAAAACCGGCTTCCCATGCGCAATTAGCCTACAGAGGAGTGTAAACGAATGAACTCTCTACAAATCATTACCTGTTACGAATCACTCTCTGTTTTGACTGAACGGATGTGCGAAGCGGCTGCGCACGGTGAATGGGACAAGCTGATCAATATTGAACAGCAACGCGGTCGGCAGGTTGCCACCATGAGGCTGGCGGAGGCATCTGCAATGCTTGACGAACCGACCCGGCAACGCAAAAAACAACTTATCGAAAAAATCCTGGCAGATGACACGAGAATTCATAGACACACCGAAAAGTGGTTGAAACAGTTGCAATGCATCATGCAAAGTAATCGTCAGGAACAACGCTTGCAGCAGACGTACGGGAGTTGACAGCTCAGGTTGCGAAAGATATCGTGCCGAAGCCCTGCCCGCAAGATATGATCAAGCTATATTCCGATGCTATCCGCCAACATCATCAGTGCGCTACAAACCCTTTCTCGCTCCGGGAGACCGCTGGCTGAGACTGCCACCGACACCTCCAACCAGATAACAAAACTCGAACCCGGGCAACAATTGCAGGGTTCGGTACAATCCAGGATAAGTGAGGGGTTATTCAAGGTACAGGTTACCGGACAAACTCTCCAGATGCGCTTGCCCGGCAATATCCGAAGCGGCGACACTATCAAACTGGAAGTGATTACAATACATCCGCGAATCACTTTCAGCATGGTTGCATCAACCAACCCACTTTCCACCCCGGAACAAATCGGCGCCACGGCACGCATACTGTCCAATCTTGCCGAGCTTCCTCTCGAAAGGCTAACTGTTACACAACCCGGCAACAAAGCGATTTGGAACAGCGGACAACAGGCACTGGATACCAGGTTGCTGGCCGATGTTCTGCGCGAGGCGCTCGGTAAAAGCGGCTTATTCTACGAATCGCATCAGGCACAGTGGATTCGTGGCGAGCGCAGCATGAATCAATTATTGGAAGAGCCGCAAAATATACTCACGAGGCAAGGTTCACAGCTGTCCTCCGGTGAGCAACAACGAGCCGCAGCACAATCGAATGCGCTGGTGACATCCGCTTCTACGGGCGATATTTCTGCTGCAGATGATACTTCGCTGCCGATAGCAAAAGAATTGTTGCTTCTGGTACAGCAGCAGTTACACACTTTGGAACACCATCATCTGGCGTGGCTGGGACAGGTCTGGCCGGGACAAGAAATGCAATGGGAAATTCAAGGGCAGCCCGAACACCAAACACAACAACAGGATGAACGCCAGTGGAGCACCGAAATTGAACTGGCATTGCCCAAGCTGGGCAATGTACACGCCCGACTGGTCTTTGCCGAAAACGGGCTGCGGTTGACGCTGAATGCGGCAGATACGGCAACGGTTGACCTGTTTAACCGCACCCTGCCCCAACTCAAAAATTCACTTGCCGATGCTGATATCGCATTGACCGCTGCAGTGGTGGACTTAGAATTTATCCGTAAATAACGTATAATGCTTTCCCCATGATTCCAACGAACGGGGGAGA